>DASVBI010000522.1:0-3897 GCA_036375915.1 Terriglobales bacterium
CCGGTTAGCACGGTAAGGCAAGGTGGAGTTCCGCAGGTTGGGGGAAGATCGCCGGTGGCCTGGCTGAGGGCGCGACTGGTAACGCCGTCAGAGAGAACGCCAATTTTCAAGCCGGCGCCGTTGATGCCGTAAGCGCCGCGGGCGGCCAGCGCCTGGTGGGTCAGATCACCTTCGGCGCCAACGTGGCCCTGCCAGGTGATGGGGGTTCCCGGCGCCGAGAAGGTGAGCATGGCCAGTTGCCGGCGGATGTTCGCCGCCCTTCTCTCAAAGCCGGGAGTCAAGGTCCAGCGCAGGAGAGGACTGAGGGGTGTGGGCAGCCTGGTACCCTGGGTCATCGAACCCTGCTTGGGAGAGATGAAGATCACATCGGGTGAGGAGGCGATGGCTTCAATCTGGCTGGGCGGAATAATGGCCCGGATGCTGCGCAGTTGCGCATTGGAATAGAGCACCTGCGCGCCGGCGGCGGCGAGCCGCAGCAGAAGCCGGTCCGTGATGTGGGCGACCATATCAACCACGATATGGTCGTTACGGTCGAGGTCCACGCCGGTGTCGAGGTAGGGAATGCCGGGAGCGGCCGGTTGGCCGGCCAGCATGTGTACGGTGAAAAGAATGTTGGAATCAATCTTGTGCTGCGCCGGCGTGCGCAACGCTTTCTCCACTTGTAGCGCCTGCATCTGCTGGACCGCGGTCACACTGATTCCCGCCGAAGTCATTGCCTGGTTCGAGCCGGCAGAAACTGCTTGTTCTGGCGAGATCCTGGGGTGGAACTTATGAAGCTGTAAGTCCGTGGCCTCGGTGTTCTGGCCTGGGAGGGAAGCGGCAGAGATTAGACCAGCCAGAAACACAATCGCGATTTGACGAGTCACGCGAAATCCCCCGTGCAAGGCCTGCCGCGAACAACGATCGCTTTTGACATGCCATCTCTCTTTATTTCAGCGCGGATTCGATTCCTGCGGCGCTTACTTCGGCCAAAACGTGGGAGCATGAGTGGCACGCCTTGACGTCACCCTCAATCCTAGCCAGAGCCGGCACAGTGTGAGCACAGGCTGCGACCTTCGTAAGGGTAATTGGTTCCCTTCCCGGAACGACATTTCTAAAGCGGTCGAGTGTTGCCTGAAAGGCGAGGGCAGCACAATGATGGGCCAGCGCCAGCAGACCCCCGGCCCAGCACGGCTTACCATGGAAGGGAGACGTGGCCCTCGTGGTTAGGAGGTGAAAAGCAAGCAAGCGGCGGACCGGCAGGCGAGCAGAAAGTGAGTCACAGGCGTGCCGCAGAAGTGACCGGCACAACCGATCTCCGGCGGCGCAAGATCATTTTTTGACAAAGCTATAATGCCCGGAATTGGAGCCGACGCCTTGCGCCAGGCCTTCCAGGATGTGATAGCGGCTATGCACATCCCAGAACATGCCGGTGAATTTAAGGGCCAAGGGCGCAACCAGGTTTGCCGCCAGTCCGATGATTTCCGATTGCAGCTGCGAGCCGGTGGTGTTGCCCAGAGAATTCATTTTGCGTTCCAGCACGGAGCGGCAGAAGGCGCCGCGATCGGCGGGGGGGTCGTTACCATCCCATTTGCCGGCGGCACAGGAGACCGCCATTTCGGTGACCACGCCGGCTTGCAGTTCCTTGGCCAGGTGAGGATCGCTAAGCTTCAGGTTCCAGCTTTTGGCTGACTCGACAGCCTTTTTGGCGCCGGAATCCTGCTCCACCATCCTGACCCACTCGAGGCTGGCCGCGATGGCGGTGTCCACTGCCAGTTGCTGGTGAGCCAAATCGGAGGCGTCGTCGCCATGCGCCGAAACCGCTCCCGCGTTGTGGTACTGCGCCTGCGAGCGCAAGGGCTGTCCCGGAGTCTCATACTCCGTATACATAAGGCGGGAGTTGTCGTGGTTCATGTGGGTGTGCGTGTTGGCCACGCCGGGTAGAGGCGGATAAATGCCCGAGGTCACGTGGAAGGGCCACTTGTCGGGATTTCCGTGCCTGGCGCGAAACTCAAACCAGGTAGGCGCGCGAACGCCGCCTCCTGATAGCTTTACCATCTTCACGTCGGTGCTGTTGAAGTCGTTGTGGATCCAGTCGGAGTGGCTGTAAAAATCCTGCACCGCGTGCAGGGAGGCTCCCAGCGTGATCAGGGTCAGGACCTTGCGGGTGCGCTCGTCCAGTTTCAGCTTGTTGTATCCGGCGAGCAGGGACCTGGTGTTCTGCAGCAGGTGGGTGAACAGGTAATCGAAATTGGAGTTGTGCTGAAAGTCGCTGCTGAGATTGTCGAAGTGAAGGAAAACGGCGGCGCCGCGCACCTGCGGGTTGTCGGCGTCGTATTGAGTCAGCGCCTCCAGTTCCTTGCCCTTGAGGCTTTTGGAGGCGTACTCGGAGACGGGGCCGAAAAAATCGGGCGAGAAATCGCCCAGTTGCATGATCTTCCAGGCGTCTTCGGTGAAGCCAAACTGCTCGCCAACCTTCTGGCTGCATTGTGAGTGCCAGTAGGTGTCGAAGCCGGCGGCCGGAGAGGTAAGAAACGCGGTCAAAAGCACAAAAGCCAATAATTTTCGCGCCATCGCAATCCTGTACTACACAGGCAAGCCGAATGTCGAAAAAGTTTACGCCTGTGTGTAGCGATAGTATGCAGGTTAACGAGGCAAAAGAAAAACTGCGCGGCCACTATGCCGGCCTGCTTTCGCTCAGGGCCGAACGGCGTTGGCCATCATCAGGGCGAAGAGCAGGGGCAAGTAGAAGACCGTGGCCTGCAGCAGATGGCGGGCACGCAGTTTAGAAGCGCCGCTGGCCAGAGGCTTGTCAAAAAAGGCCAGGCGCGCCCCAAAATACAAGAGGCTGAGGCTAAGAAGGCCGGCGCCGAGCAGGTACACCCGTCCCGTCATTCCCAGGAAACTGGGCAGAATGCTGGCCGGCACCAGAACCAGGGAGTAGAGCAGAATGCGGCGGGCGGTGGAGCGGCCGTCGGGTTCCACCACCGGCAGCATGCGGATTCCACCTTGCGCGTAATCGTCGCGATAGAGCCAGGCGATGGAGAAGAAGTGGGGAAACTGCCAGAGGAACATGATAGCGAACAGGACCAGGGCGCCCCACTCGAGATGCCCGCGGACGGCGGCCCAGCCCAGCACTCCGGGCATGGCGCCGGGTATGGCGCCCACCGCGGTGCAGACCGGGGAGACCCGCTTCAGCGGAGTATAGATGGCGAGATAAACCACGGAGGTCAGGAACGTCAAAAATCCGGTGAGGGGATTGCAGAGCAGGAGCAGGTAAATGGAGCCGCCGATGGTCATGAGCAAGCCGATAGCGGCGCCGTGCAGGAGGCTCATGCGGCCGGCGGGGAGAGGCCGCCGCGCGGTGCGCTTCATGTTGCGGTCAATGTTGTGCTCGATGACTTCATTGAGAGCAGCGGTGCCGCTGGAGACCAGGCCAATGCCCAGTAAAGCGTGAAACAAACGCCAGGTGAGCCAAGGCAAGCCGGCCATGCGGGCAGCGAAGAAGAAGCCGCATGCCGCGGTCATGATAATAAGCGTGGTGACGCCGGCCTTGGTGAGTTCCGCGTAGTCCTGCAGCAGAAGGTTGACCCGATTCAACTTCAGCGCTGTCATGCTATTCATGAGCGGCTCCGATCACTGCTGCCTAATCCTTGAGCTTAAAAGCGTCGGCTGGATCAAACCAGCACTGTTTCCAGAAAATATTGTCGGTCATGTGGTGAGCGTTCCATTGCTGCAACGTGGCCAGGGTCGCCGCCGCCATGCCGCCGTCTTCGGAATCGAAGACAATCACCACTCCCGCCAGCGGCGGGCTGGAATGGAGCAGTTCGGGAAACGCCTTGCGAAAAACCGACTTGGCGTAATTGAACTTGTCCGCATCCGCGGCCGCGCGGTTGGCGGGCTGCACCCAAATAACCT
>DASVBI010000373.1:0-9465 GCA_036375915.1 Terriglobales bacterium
TTCCGCCGGAGATGAGGTCGCGCCAGGCGGCGCCCAGCACCCGCCATATGTTCACGCCCCAGTGCTTTTCGAAGTTTTTATCCTCAATGGAGATGACCGCTTGGCGCAGCAGCGGCGGGTAATCCTGGAAACGCGCCACTACGCGCCGCTGCAGGGCAAACGACCCGATCACGCGCCCCTGGTCGTCGTAGAGTTCGGTGTTGGATATGGGCCGGTAGTGCTCCAGGTCATCCACCTGGGGCAGGTCGGTGTTGTAAACGAACAACAAACCGGCCATGGAACCCACACCCGCCGCAGCCAGTACCAGAACTGCGTAAAAGATCCAGCCGATCAGCCGGCGGCGGGCGGCGGCTTCTTCGGGCGTACGAACCTCGACTGGGGGACGGTCTGCGTCCAGCAACTTCATGGGAGGATGAGTTCAGCATAGCACCAGCCTAAGTGGCCGGGGCGCAGTGGAAAGCGGGCAGGCATGTGGATTGATAACGGGCTCGCGCTCATTCCCGGTCGGGGAAGGAAGGGGCGCCCTCCAAAACAAAGCCCCTTGCCGAAGCAAGGGGCTCGAGGGGGGACGTGTTTGCAATGCTTATTGCTGCGGCTGCTGCTGCGGCTGCTGCGGTTGCGCCGGGGCGGCAGGAGCGGTCTGGCTGCCCTGCGTGCCGGTTACCGAGCTCAGCTGTTCCAGGTCGTTCTTCATCAGGCTGACTTCCACCCGCCCGCCGCTGACGCGCTTCGCCTTGCCGCCTTCCGTGGCGACCGGGGCGTTGCCCATACCCAGCAGGTAAATGCGGTACACGGGAATGTCATGGTTCAACACCAGGTAACGAACCACGGACTCAGCTACCTTCTGCGAGTTCTGGATGGCGGCCTGGCCGCGCCCGGAGGAGAAGCCCTGCACTTCGATGATGTAGCCGCGCTGGTTGGCCAGCGGGGTAGCCATCTCATCCAGCGCTTCCTTGGCTCGCTTGCTCAGCACGCTCTGGCCGGGACGGAAACGGATCTCGGTCTGGGTGGTGGGCTTGTACTGGTCAATGTTGCTGACTACCTGCTCCACGGTGTTGATGTGGGTAGTAGCGGTGTTGGCCGTCTGCTGCGCCGCCTGCGCCCGGTTGCCGGCGTCAATGGCGTGCTGGTCAGCTTCGTTGGCTTTATTTGTGGCCAGTTGGATGCCCTGCGTGGCGCGGGAATCAACGTCCTTGATGTCCTTGGCGTTCTGCGCCGTCAGGTCGTCGAGTTCGTTCACCCGGTCGCGGATGGGCGAGAGCTGGCGCTGCACATACTTTTTGCGGGCGAAGGGGTTCAGCTTGCCCCAGAAACCCTGCTTCTTGTCCACCACCAGGGGCTGATGCGCGCCCGAGGTCTGGGTGCCGGTCTGGGCATTCTTGTCGGTTTGCATGGCCGGCTGTTGCGAGCTCTGGTCGGCCGGTGTCTGGGTCTGGGTCGCTGCCGGCTGCTGCGCGCTCGGCTGCGACTGGTCCGAAGTGGTCGAGTTTTGCTGTGCCAGAACCGGGACCGAGAGGGCCGCGGCCAGCAACAGCGCCATCCATACGCGATTCTTCATTGGAAATCCTCCGAGTTGGGGAGCTTCGGGGCTCCGCTCCATTGCGCCTTGCGGCGCTCTTGCTTGAATTAATCCCGTCCCGAACCTGGGTTCCTTGCGAAGCACCCTTGCGAGCCGCCTCGCCAAAACCGGGGATGAAATGTCGTCCTTGCGGACGCTCTCCATCTACCTGTAATCACATGAGATGCCAAACTGCCGCCGGACCGGCATTCGTAAGTTGCTCAATCACAATAAATTGTAGCGCCTTTCCTGGCCAAAGGGGGAGCCCAGGGGAAGCAGGCAGAGTAATTTTGATAGACAAGGTATAAAAAGTGCCGCCAGAGGCAAAAAGCGGGGAAGGCGCGAGTTGCGGCCGAAAGAGGGATGAAAACCTGAAAACAGGGGTCCAGTGCCCTAGCCGGGCGGCCAAATTCCCGGGTTGTTCCGATAATTCGACGGCTTGGGCGAGCCGCCGGCTCGCGAGGGCACACCGGTCGCCGCGAAATGCTGGCTCGCTTCCGTCTGACGAGGGGTGATGCTTAAGGATCTGCGGTCGAGCTCCTGCGTTGCCCATGCCCGCTTCAAAGCCAGGTCGAGCGCCGCCCCAGCGCGACGCACGAGGTCTGCCAACATGCGGACAACGTTGGGACCCTTCAGGCTGTAGTAGCGGTGCTTGTAGCCGGACGCATTAAGCGCGCGCAGCGGTTGCTGGGAACAGGGCGGCAGAGCAGCGGCAGGTTCAACTGGTGCGGCGCTCAGCCTGGCGGCGGCGGCGTGGCAGCCACAGGCGCACCACGATGGTAATCAGCAAGCATATGCCCAAGCCGAAGGTGACCAGACCGCCGGTGAGATGCATCCAGATGGCGACCAACCAGAAGACCGCCAGCACGATGACTGCTATCCAAAGCAACAATTGAGAACCCCGGTGTTAATAAGAATGTAAAGATGATAGCTCGGGGACAGTGTTTGGATAATAGCCCGGAGGTGCCATGCGCCTGCAGAGCGGGCCTGAGCGGGCGAGGCTGCGCTTCACAGAATCAAGGACATGGCCAGCAACGTTTCTCCCGAACTTTATTTCTGATTCAAACCGCGCTCACCGGCAGAGACGTATCGGGTGCGTCACCGCGGCTGCGCTATGCCGAAACTGTCGGCCCGTTAGAGCGAACGCAAGAACTGCAGCAGGGCCTCCTGGTCCTTGGGCTTCAATTTGCCAAAGCGGCGGGTGACCTCGGTGGCTTCCCCAGCGTGGCGCAGGATGGAGTCGCGCAAGGTCAGGGCTTCGCCATCATGCATCAGGCGGCTGCGCAAGCGCACGCCCCACAAGGGAGCGGTGCGAATCTTGAAACGGGCGGAGTGGTATTCCTCGACGGAAAACTTTTTCCACTTGGTCTGGTACATCTTCGGGCCATAGTGTTCCTGCATGGGAACAACGATGCCGTCGCCGGTCCCGACATTGTGCAGGAGAAAATCGGAGTAAGGGTAAAAGGTCTTGTCGCCCAGAGACTCAGGAACGGTGAAAGCGCCGCCATCCACTTTGCTGCCGGCGGGGGCGGTGGTCAAGGAGAGAACGTGGCAGGTGGCGCAGCCGATCTTGGTGAAGAGTTGCAGGCCGCGGCGGGCCTCAGGAGTAGCCTCCAACTGGGCGTCGCGCGCCGGCGCCTTGGTGGCGCGGATGAAGCGGGCAAAGCGGTCCAGGTCGTCGAGGCCGTCGCTATCCGGCTTGTCATTGGGTTCGGTGGCCGTATTGCAGAGGGTTGTGACCTCATTGGGAAAGAGGCGGGTGGTAATACCCATCTCGTTGAGGTAGGCGTCGCCGGAAAAAGAGAGCAGGCTGGCGTGCTGGTCCTTCCAGCCGAAGCGGCCCACGCCGGTCTGCCCCGGCGCTTCCAGAACAGGAACGTAAATCACCTGGCCGCAGATTTTGTGGTGGCTGGCCTGGCATTGCTTCTGGGCAAGCTCCACCAGGGTCTGGTCGGCGACGGCTTCCACAAATCCATCACCCAGAACGCTGAGTGCCAGGCGGGTGGTGCGGATGTTTTCCGTGTCCGTCGCCCGTTCCTGGATTTCGGTGGTGGGATAAGCGGCATTGGGGCAAATGGCGCGGTCATTCACCAGGGTGCGCCCGGAAATTGTCACCGTACCGTCGGCGATGGGTATGTTCGCGTTCTGGAAGCGGTGATCCGGGCCTTCGTGGCCCACACGCAACTCGGTGACCTGGCTGTTGCCGCCGGAAGTGGGGTTCTGGTGGCACTCGCGGCAGGATTGCGCGTTGTAGAGCGGCCCCAAGCCGTCGCTGACGCCTTCTACCTCGTCGAACTTGGCCTGGTCGGCCTGATGCGTGGCCTGGTCCACCAGGCCGTTGCTTTGATTGTCGAAGCCGGTGGGCGCTTGCGAAGACGGCGCCCCGGCTAGAGTGATGGCGAGGCTGAGAACGGCGGCGGACAACAGGCTTTTCATTAGCCCTCCTTGCTCCCTGCGAGGGTTGGATTTGTTTGGGACCGTCGGCGCGCAGACTTGCTCCGCCCATCATGCTCCTGATTCGCGGCCGGCGCAGAAAAAGTTCAGGGGGGCTGGTATCTGGAACGTCATTCCTGGTTTGGATACTCAGGCAAGAGCCTCAACGCAAAGAGCCCGTCGGCGCGATAGCGTCCAACGGGCCCCAGGAAGTTGAGGAGAAAGGATTTGGGCGAAGCTAGGCGGTGCGGCTGAAGTGATTTTCCTGCGATTGCGGTTCTTGCAGCGACTCCGGCTTCAGTTCCTGCTCGCAGAAGCGCACCAGGCGGTCGAGCAGCTTGTGACGGCCGCCGATCATGTGCAACCCGCTTTCGTGTTGATGTTCCTCAAGGATGCGGTTCAGGCGATTTTCCAATTCTGACATAAGACCTCACTGAGCACGGATTTGCCGAGCGCCGGTTTCAGTTTAGCGCCAGGCCGCGGCCAGCGGTCATCAGAAAACTTGATAGGAGGAATAGAAATTTCAAATGGGTGGATTGCGGGAGGGGCTGCGCAAGGGGGTCATCGTTGGAGAGCACCGGGGCTAAAGCCCATAGTCTTTTGCTCCTTTTCGCACGGCTAAAGGCGTGCGCTTCCGCGGTCAGACAGAGGGTGTCGCACAGCAAAGCTCCCTTTCAATACTATGTCCTCCCAAGGGGACGAAAACGCTAAAGGCGATTCGTTTCCCGAACCGTTCTGCCAATCCGGGATTTGCTGACAGTCGCGTTTCCAGGCGCCCCTGGTATTATCTGGCGCCCGCATCAGGTGGAAGCGCGGCTTCAGCCCCGCGATAAAGGCCTGGCTTCTGATCTGGGCCTCAGGTTTCGGTCTGGACGGAGCAGATGCGGCCCACGATGAAGTCGGAAGGAGATTTGCCGGCCAGGGGCACGGAATGGGCGGAGTAGCTGTGATTTTCGGCGTACAGCATGAGGCAGGTGTCTTTCAGTTCGGCATAACGGAGATAGCAGCGGCCGGCGTGCATCACGGCATACATGCTGCGCTCGTTGCGGCGGTAGGGGAGAAGGGAGTTGTAGTGGCGGTCGAGGAGGACAAAGGCGCCGGGCAGGAGGCGGGGATACATGCTCATGCCCTCGCTGGCGCTGGCGCGGAGGAAGATGAAGCGCTGCCAGCGGGAGCGCTCGCCTTCCATGGCGGGGCGCAGGCTGCGAAGGAAGCTCTTGCTGACTTTGAAGGTGTCCTTGACCTGGTCGCGAGTGAAGCGGGGCAGAAATGAGCGCATGTCGGCGTCCACCAGGACAATGTTTTCGAACTCATCGCGGGCGGGAGGCACAATCCGGGCGCGGGAGTTGAGCTCGTTTTCATCCAGCAGGTCGAAGATAGAGATGTGCTGGACGTAGAGGACGCGGTCGAGGGCTTCCAAGCTGAAGCCACGTTTGCAATTCAGAAAATTGGAAATGTGGGGCTGCCGGAAACCGGCCTGGCGGGCCAGTTGCAGGCCGCTGAGCTGGCCGGCGCGCACCCGCCGCAACAAGAGCTGGCGCAACTTTTCCTGCAAATCGCGGAAGTCCACGGGGCGCCTCCGAGTGCTGCCCACCCGCGCGCCAACGGCCGGCACCACCGGAAATATCTTATAGCTATAAGGTATAGCTGGGAGATATGAAATTCCCAAGCTGCGGGAGGCAAAGCAGATACACGTCTTGACCCGGAGTTAAGCAAAGCTATAGTGAAAACTGGATAAGATAGTTCACTCATAGCATGCAGGTACGGACTCATGAAAAGCGGAGAGGCACCCACGGAGGAAGAGGTGTTTGTGCTCTTTCGCCGCAAGGTGCAGGAAGCAGAGGTGCTGTCCGCATCCATGGAACGGCTGCTGCAGACGCTGCGCTTTACCGGTCGGTTGAGCGTGGTAGTGCAGAACGGGCGCATTCTGAAGTCGGGCTACGAGGAAGGATACTTCCGGCGCCGGCACCAGGCGGGCAGCATGCTCGCAGAACCGGTCAGCGAGGTGAGATAGCGGATCCGCAGCGGAGCGGGCTTCCTGGCTACAGGTAAATAGAGCAAACAGGTCATCGTAAGTGAAACGAGCCCTGTTCGGGTTTTGCCCCACACGGACAAAACCGGGACAGGGCTCAATTTTTTTTGGAGGCAATCATGACATCGCAGATGGAGCCGTGGGTAGGGCTGGAACTGAAATATTGCGAGCAGTGTGGGGGATTGTGGCTACGGCGGCGGGGCAGCCAGGAGTGTTATTGCGCGGCATGCGCGCGCTTCCTGGAAGAAATGCCGGCGCAAACGCCGGATAACCGACGGCGGGGCGGGTCGGGACCGCTGCGGCGAAGGATGAGAAAACAGCAGCGCGAGCCAGGCATGGAACTGGTGCCGCTGGAGTACGTGATGGCGACGATGCAGCAGAGGGAGAGAGAACTCCGCGAACGCGCGCAGCTGGCAAGCGCAATGGAGCCGGCTTCGAGCCGGGAGGCAGAATTATGAGCGCCTGTGAGGCGGCGCCGGCAGCGCGTACCTGGCAGCGAGTGCAACTAAGCCGGAAGTACCACCACCCTTCGCCTGAACCCGGGAGGGGTGGGGCACCCGGCTACCACCGCCGGCAAACAACAGCGAGGGGTGGAGCCCTTCCCGATCCCGGAATGTGGATATACCGGCAGCGGACGGCGGCGCTGCTGCAGCGCTATTTTCGCCTTTCGCTGGAGGTGGGGCGCTTGCCCTCGGTACTGGGACGGGAGTTTTTCCGCAGCCGGTTCAGCGGGCGGCAGAACGCCGGCTTCGAGGATGCGGTGATCTTTGTGCACGACGTGGAGCACTGCCTGGAAGAACTGGACGGGTTTTCTCAGGAAATACTGGTATGGGTGGTGCTGCAGGGTTACTCGCAGGAGGAGGCGTCGCGGCTGCTGGGGTGCGCGCGACGCACCATCTCGCGGCACGTTCCGGAGGCGCTGGACCGGCTGAGCGAGATTCTGATTCGGGAACAGATGCTGTGAGCAGGAGCCGCCAACGGGCGCGGCGGGGGGAACAGCGCCGGCAGCAAGGAGAAGAAGGCATGGAGAACACGAAAAGCGTGGAAGACAAAAAGCAATCGGGACAGAAGAAGGGGAAGCAGGCGAAGAAAGAAGCAGAGCCAAAGCTGCGGGAGGTCAGGCGGCAGGCGGTGGGGGCGATGTGTCCGAAAGTGAAGGGCATCGCGGAGGCGCTGGCCACGCTGGCGGAGCAGGGAAACTGCCCGGCGGCGAAACTGGTGTTCGAATTTCTGGGAATATTTCCGCCGCCGACGGCGGAGGAGGAAGAGGACGATACCCTGGCCCGGTACCTGCTGCGGCAATTGGGCATTCCCGATCATCCCACAGAGGAAGAGATCACGAAGGCGTTGTCCCCGGGGAATGAAGCAAACGCTGGTGACGTAGAATCATCCTGATAGAGTTGATTTGGCCGCGAGGCAGAGAGGGGCGAACCCAACGGAATGGACATGACCTGGGTGACGGAGCGGATTGCGCTAGGGGGGGCGATCTGGAACGACGAAAACATGCGGGAAGTGGCGGGGAGCGGGGTGACGCACATCATTGACATGCAGATCGAGTTCGACGACACAGAACTGGCGCGGCCGCACGGAATCGAGGTGCTGTGGAATGGGACGGATGACGATTTCCAGCCCAAGCCTCCGGAGCTGTTCGAAAGAGGGGTGGAATTCGGGCTGGCGGCGCTGCAAGAGGACGGGTGCAAAGTGTACATCCATTGCGCGGCGGGAGTGCACCGGGCGGCGATGATGACGCTGGCCTTGCTGGGGGCGATGGGCTGGGAGATAACGGAGGCCATGGAAGTTATCCAGGGGAGGCGGCCGGTGGTGGACTTTGCCGACGTTTACGTGGGCAGCGTGAAAAAATATTTGCGCCAGCAGGAGCTGTCAAGAGGGGCAGAGAAGGCAAGTGACTCAGGCGACGGAAGAAAAGGGCCACGAGTAAAGGCGCGGAATAGAGCTTGAATTTGCTATTCTGAATCTATCATCCGAAATTTGGAACTGGGCAAATGAGGGCACGCTAACCGGCGTGCCCTTTTTTCACCGCCAGGAGTTTGAGCAGCCTTCGGATTCGCTGCGGCAGGCAGAGGAGACGAAGGAACAGCAAGCCGCCGATGAGGGCGGCTTTTTTGCGGCGATGAGAAGCGAGTAAACGGAGAAATCTGACTTTGAAAACAACAGCATGCGTGTTGCTGCTGGCGGCAGCGGCGTGGGCGCAGCAGGTAGCGGTGCCGCAAGGCGGGAGCCTGGGTCCGAGCTGTGACGGTAATCAAGCTGCTGCATGTGGGAGTGGATTATTTGAGAGTGCATGGGCGGTAGGGATTGAGTAATTGTGTAATCGGGTAATTGGGTAATTGAAACAGGCGGAAGAGAAGCGCTATTTCCGCGGCAAGGTCCTTCAATTCGCGCTCCCCCTTCGACTTCGCTCAGGGCAGGCCCTCACGGGCTGGGGTCGCGCACTCAGGATGACAGTGGTGGCGAGGAAGTTTTCAGCGGCGCCGAGGAGGCACGCGAGATGCTTCGGCGCAAAAGCGTCGAAGGATGACGCCTGATTGTGTGGGAGGGCGGCAGCGCAATGGGGCGGGAGAAATCCCTGTAGCGATGGCGGAGTTGCAGGCTAAGCAGGGGTCCTTCGACTTCGCAGAGCGGTCCCGCAAGGCGGGATCGCTTTGCTGCGCTCAGGATGACAGTTCATTTTTTCAGCGGCGCTCAGGATGACGGTGGTTGAAAGGCGGGAAAGCGGCGCTCAGGATGACGGTGGCGATGCGAGAACTATTAATAATAAGGAGGAATGGTTATGAACTTTCTATCAAAGCTGTTGCGGGGAATTGCATTCGTACCGGCGGTGGTGCAAGGGATAGAGGGGCTGTTCGGGAGCCGGACAGGGTCGGAGAAGAAAGAAGCGGCGCTGTCATTTGTGGGAGCAGCACTTTCGATGACGGAGTCCATAAGCAGCCGGGAAATTGTGGACGAGGGGAAGTTCCGCGATGGCCTGGGAAAGATAATAGACGGGACGGTGCAGTGTCTGAACGCCTCGGCGTGGGCGAAACCGAAGCAGGCGAGCTAGTTAGCGTGGCAGGCCGATTGGGGGCGAAAATCGGCCTGTTATAAGCGTTACCGAGGTAATTTGGCAGTCGGCCGACGCTGACCTAGGATGAGCGGTGGTTCCTCCCGCTGTACGCACCTGCAAACGTCCTCTTCGCTGAGTCAGGAGTTGTGGGAGGAGAGGTAGCGATGTGGAGCTGGATTCTGTAAAGCAAGCAATGGACTCGGCGCTAGCGTGGCCAGCAGCAGGAGAGGCCAGGGAAGAGAGCCGGGGCACACGAGGAGCAGGGTTACGGCGGCGGCTGGAAGAGGTGAACCGCGAGCTGTGGCTGGTGCTGTCGCTATTCGTGCTGGCGGGGCTGAGCAACCTGCTGCTGGACGGGCACCACATGGTGCTGGGGCT
>DASVBI010000126.1:0-3487 GCA_036375915.1 Terriglobales bacterium
CGTGCGCCCCAACCCGCAGGCCAACATCCAGGGCGGCATCGCCGATCAGGAAGCGCCGATTTCGATCTCCAATGTGATGCTGGTGTGCAGCAGTTGTGGTCCGGTGCGGGTTGGGCACGAGATGCGCGGCGACCGCAAGGCAAGAATTTGCAAAAAGTGCGGAACAACGCTGGAGAAATGACGGCAGCTAAGGATGTTGCAGGATCAGGTTGGAAATTGAGGAGCTCACGAACCGGTAATCACTCCGATACCGTGAGAGAAACGAAGTAGAGAACATGGCAAAACCAAAGAAAACGGAAGCAGCGGAAGCCAAGCCGGAGCAGCGGCAGGAAGCGAAAGCGCGCGGCAAGGAGCCGGCGCGCCTGCGGGTGCGCTTCGAAAAGGAGATCAAGCCCGCGCTGATGAAGGAATTCGAGCTGAAAAATCCCATGGCCGTGCCCCGGTTGCACAAGGTGGTGGTCAATATGGGGCTGGGCGAAGCCACGCAGAACGCCAAGCTGCTCGATCCGGCCTCCAACGACCTGGCACAGATCACCGGTCAGAAGCCGGTGATTACGAAAGCGAAGAAGTCCATCGCCGCCTTCAAGGTGCGCGCGGGCATGCCCATCGGGGCCATGGTCACGCTGCGTGGCGACCGCATGTATGAGTTTCTGGACCGGTTGATCAACGTGGCGCTGCCACGCGTGCGCGACTTCCGCGGAGTCTCCACCAAGTCATTCGACGGGCGCGGAAACTACACGCTGGGCTTGCGCGACCAGCTGATATTCCCGGAAATTGACTACTCCAAGGTAGATAAGCTGAAGGGCATGAACGTCACCATCGTGACCAGCGCCGCATCCGACGATCAGGCCCGCGCCTTGCTGCGGCATATGGGTATGCCGTTCCGGGCTTAGGAGATTGAGTAATTTGGTAATTTGCAGTTTGTAATTTTTGGTTAGCGGTGCCGAGAAACCTCGGCCGATTACAAATTGTGAAATTACAAATGTAAAAGGGGTTTATGTCCACAACCGCAAAGTACGTCAAAGATGTGAAGAAGAAGCCGAAGTTTTCGAGCCGCCAGCACAACCGTTGCAAGTTGTGCGGCCGGCCGCGTGCGTACCTGCGCAAGTTTGGCATTTGCCGCTTGTGCTTCCGGGGACTGGCGCTGCGCGGCGAGATACCCGGCGTGTCGAAATCGTCGTGGTAAAAGTGGTTTCGAGTTTCAAGTTGCGAGTGTCAAGATCCTGAACTGAAACTGGAAACACGAAACTTGAAACTGAACTAGAGTCCGTCACCGCGGGTTCTCCGCTGAGCGGAGCAAACGGGCGACGATTTGAGGAGAAGCAAGAAGATGAGGTTGACCGACCCGGTCGCAGATTTTCTAACGCGGATTCGCAATGCCATCCGCTCACGGCACCAGAAGGTAGACGTGCCCGCCTCCAAGCTGAAACTGGAGATGGCCCGCATTCTCAAGGAAGAGGGCTACATCGCCAACTTCAAGGCGGTGGAGGAAGAAGGGCACAAAGTGCTGCGGGTTTACTTGAAATACAGCAGCAGTGACGAAGCTGCCATTTCCAACCTGGCGCGGGTGTCGAAGCCGGGGTGCCGGGTGTACGTGCGGCGCGGTGAAATTCCGCGCGTGCTGGGCGGCATGGGAATCAACATCCTGACCACGCCTCGCGGCGTCATGACCGGACGTCAGGCGCGCAAGGAAGGCGTGGGCGGCGAGATCCTGTGCGAGGTGTGGTAGAGCTAGAAGCTAGCAGCGGTTTTAGAGAGCCGAATATGTCGAGAATTGGAAAAAAGCCGATTGCCCTTCCCAAGGAAGTGAAAGTTAATATCCAGGGGAACGTGGTGGCAGTGCAGGGACCGAAAGGCAAACTGGAAACCAAACTGCCGCCGGGCATCAAGATGGAGCAGAAGGACGGCCATCTGGTAGCGGAGCGGGAGAACGACCAGCAGGCGGCGCTGCACGGATTAGCTCGTGCCCTGGTCAATAACGCGGTTGAGGGGGTCACCAAAGGCTGGACCCGGGAACTGGAGATCGTGGGCATCGGCTATCGCGCCGAGTTGAAGGGCAAGGAGACAGTGGTGTTCAGTCTCGGCTACTCCCACCCCATCGAATATCCCCTGCCTTCGGGCGTAACCGCGGCCATTGATCCCAAGCAGACGCGCCTGACCCTCAGCGGCATTGACCGCCAGAAGGTGGGGCAGGTGGCTGCCGAGATGCGCGCTCTGCGGCCGCCCGACCCTTATAAGAACAAGGGCGTGCGCTATGTGGGCGAACGCCTGAAGAAGAAGGTAGGAAAGACAGGAGCAAAATGATCGCGTTTTGCGGGCGTTTGAGCCCGCGGCGATCATCCTGAGCGAAGCCAAGGATCTGTAATCCTCGATGTTTTCGAGGACTGGGGAGAGATAGACATCATGCTGGCGCGAGCATCGAAAAACGACACACGGCAGAGAGTTCACCAGCGCATCCGCAAGAAGATGACGGGTACGCCGGAACGGCCACGCCTGAACGTGTACCGGTCGCTGAATCATATCTATGTGCAACTGGTGGACGATATGGAAGGCAAGACTCTGGTGTTTGCCAGTTCCGCCGAGGGCAAGAAGGGCGAGCGCAAGACCGGGGGCAACCTGGCCGCGGCCAAGGAAGTGGGCAAGAGGGTGGCCCAGCGGGCGCAGGAGAAGGGTATTAAGCAGGTGGTCTTCGATCGTGGCGGCTACCTGTACCACGGCCGGATCAAGGCCCTGGCGGATGCGGCACGGGAGGCGGGGCTGCAGTTTTAAGCGCGCGGTTCTTCGGCTCGGACGCGCATGCGTCAGGTCGCGTCCCCGCTCGGAATGACGGTGGAGATTGGAAATGAAGCGAGTCCAGAATGCCAACAGTGATTAAGAAACTCGATCCAGGACAGTACCAGCTGAAGGACCAGGTGGTTTCCATCAACCGCGTCACCAAGGTGGTGAAGGGAGGCAAGAATCTTTCCTTCGCCGCGCTGGTGGTGGTGGGCGATCCCACGGCGGCGGTGGTGGGCTACGGTTCCGGCAAGGCCAAGGAAGTCCCGCAGGCGATCCGCAAGGGAATCGAGGCCGCCAAGAAGAATCTGATGCGGGTCCACCTGCGCCAGACCACCATCCCGCACAGCGTGCTGGGCCGCTTCGGTTCCGGCATGGTTTTGCTCAAGCCGGCCCCGGAAGGCACTGGCGTGATCGCTGGCGGAGCGGTGCGCGCCGTGATGACCTCGGCGGGAGTCCAGAACGTGCTCACCAAATCCATCGGCACCACCAACCCGCACAACGTGGTCAAAGCCACCTTTGACGCCCTGCGCAAGCTGAAGAACCGCGACGCGGTGGCGGCCCTGCGCGGCAAAGCAGTGGAGGAGCTGTAAGCCATGACAGCAGAAAAGAAAAAGGCGGCGGGCAAGATTCAGCTCAAGTGGGTGCGATCGGCGATCTGTACTCCGCAGAAGCACAAAAAAGTGGTACGCGGTCTGGGTTTTACCCGGCT
>DASVBI010000118.1:0-3842 GCA_036375915.1 Terriglobales bacterium
GGCCGGGGCGGACTCTGCCGCCCGTTCGGCGTACTTGCTGGCCATTTCGCCGTACTGCTGGGCGAAATCCTGGAAACCGGCCTTGAGGTAGACTTCATGGACTTTGCGACAGCACTCGGCCGCCTCGCCCATGCGGCCGGCGCGCACGTAGAGCGCGGCCAAGCGCTGATTGATGCGCAAATCGTTGGGCACCCTGGCCAGCGCCGCCTCCAGCGGTTCCACTGCCTTGGCGGCCAGGTTGTAGGAGATGAACAGGTCGGTTTCCGTGATCAGCTTTTGGACTTCGGCCGCCAGCTCTCCGTTGTAGCCCTGATCAACTTCGGGAGCATTGATGTTGAGATCCTCGACCGACAAGGGCGCGCCGCCATCGCCATGGCCGGTATCGGCGCCCACATGCTGCACCATGCGGTTGTACTTTTGGGTATAGGCGGAGTTATTGGGGTCGAGGGCCGCCAGTTGCAGATATAAATCGCGGGCGCGCGAGAGGTCGCCCGACTGTTCCGCCAGCCCGGCGAGCAATTCCGCCACCTCGGTCAGACGAACCTTGTCATCAGCCCGCTCATAGAGCTGGCGAAGGAGTTCGAGGGCGGCCACGTTTTCGCGGACATGGTCGAGGCAGGCGTGAAGATTATCGAGCACTTCGCCGGACTCGGCGGTCAGCAGTTTTTCGGCATACTGGTGATAAACGCGCAGCGCTTCCTCGTATTCGCCGGCCTTCATCAGGGCATCGGCGTAGGTCGAAAGCGGGCCGGCATCCTGAGTCAGAGCGAATAATTTCTTGGCCAGGGGGCCGGCTTCCGCGGCTCGCCCGGCCTGGAGATAAGCGCTGGCCAGGGCGCGCAGGCCATCGGCATTCTGGTCCAGCTCGGGGATGTGCTCCAGGGTCTGGATGGCGCCTGAAATATCGCCGGCCTGCAAGGCCACGGCGCCGCGCATGAGCAGGGCCTGCTTGTCAGCAGGGTTCAGTTGCAGCACGCGAGCCAGAACTTCTTCTGCTTCCGCCTTGCTGCCGCGGGCCTGCAAACCCTCGGCTGTGTGCAGCAGGATTTTGCGCGCCTCGTCGCGGCGCTCCAGGCGCACATACACGTCCGCCAGCCGCACTTGCAGGCTGGTATTTTCCGGGTCTATCTGGAGGATTTTCTGGAAGGCATGCGCCGCCTGCTCCAGGTGCCCGGAGTGCAGGTATTGTTCGGCCACCATCAGATATTGCGCCCGGGCATCGTTCTGCAAGCCTTGCTGGCCGTAGAGTTCGGCGAGTTTGAGGACTGACTCAATGCTGGGCTTCAGCTTGGTCAGCTTCTTGTACATGGCGATGGCTTTGACCGTAAAGCCCTGCGTGGCGTAGGTATCGCCAACGCTCTTGAAGTAGGAGACGGCTTTATCGGTCTGGCCGATGCGCGCGTACAGGTCGCCAATGGTGTTGAGGACGGTAAGGTCTTTAGGATCCGCCTTTACAACTTTTTCGTACTCCGCGATGGCATTCTGCAGTTTGCCCTGCTGAATGTGCCGTTCGGCCGCCGCCAGAACCTTCGTCTTATTGAATCCGAAGCCAAAAGCCATAGAGTCGCGGACTCCGAGCCACACCACTGCCAGATGGAAGTTTCAGGTGAAGCTGGCGGTAAAGTACCACAGTCACCAGCGCGGCCCAATGTTACCAAGGGCACCTAAAGGTACCGGCACGTTTGGGGGGAAACCCCGCAGTCAGCCGTCAGCACTCAGCATTCAGCCCTCTTAACGCTATGCCCAGGAGCAGGTTCCGGTTAGGTTGCCAGAGGTCGCCCTGGAGGCGTGCCTGGAAGTAAGCTCTTAGGGCCTAGGGCTGATTGCTGGATGCTGGTTGCTTGGTCTACCGGCTGTACTTGTTCCTCTTTTTGTCCTGGTGCCGTTCCAGAGCCAACTGGATAAGGCGGTGGATCAGCTCGGGATAGGAAACGCCGGTGGCGGCCCACAGCTTGGGATACATGCTGATGGCGGTGAAACCGGGCATGGTGTTGATCTCATTGACGTAAATCTTTTTGCTTTGCGGGTCCATCAGGAAATCCACGCGCGCCAGCCCGGCGCAATCCACGGCACGAAAGGCACCCACCGCCATCTCCTGCACCTGCCTGATTTGCGCCTTGGTCAGCTTGGCAGGAATGATGAGCTGCGAGCCCTCTTCCAGGTACTTGGCGGCATAGTCGTAAAACTCTTTGCTGGGAACAACTTCTCCGGGCAGCGAGGCTACGGGCTCGTCATTTCCCAGAACTGAACATTCCAGCTCCCGGGCTTTGTGCTTCTTTCCTCCAACTCCTTGCTCGATGACAATCTTGCGGTCGAACTCGGCGGCGGTATGGATGGCCGCCGGCAACTCTTTCCGGTCGTGGGCCTTGGAAATGCCCACCGAGGAGCCCAAGTTAGCGGGTTTGACGAAGACCGGGTACTTTAGTTTGGTTTCTACCAGGCGCTGCACTTGCTTGGGATCGCGTTCCCAGTCGCGACGCAGCACGGTGACGTGCTTCACCAGGGGCAGGCCGGCGCTGCGAAACAGCTGCTTCATGACGTCCTTGTCCATGCCCGCGGCCGAGCCCAGCACCCCCGCGCCCACATATGCGATGTCGGCCAGCTCCAGCAGACCCTGGATGGTGCCGTCTTCGCCGAAGGTGCCATGCAGCACCGGGAAGACCACGTCCACCTTGATGACGTTGTCGGTCCAGCGGCGGGCCATGGCCGCGCCGCCATCGGGCTCAAATGAAGTCATGGCGCCGGTGGTGGAGTGCACGGGCACCGGGGGAACCACCACGGATTCTCCCTTGGCCAGCACGGCCGCGCCCGGAGTGTAATCGGGGTCGCCGGCCCGCAAATGCCTTTCTTCATGACTTTTGCCAAGGTTGTTGCTGCGCAGGAGTTGCTCCGCGCGGCCGGCCGTCACCCAGCGGCCTTCCTTGGTAATGCCGATGGGGACGACCTCGTACCGTTCCTTGTCAATGGCCTCGAGGACGGAGGCGGCGGAAAGCAGCGAAACTTCGTGTTCGCCGCTGCGCCCGCCGAAAAGAATGCCTACCCGGATTTTTGTCATGAGAAGGGGTGCTCCCCCCAGTCTGAATAAGGTCGTGCTCCGAGTCAACGCCTAGAGGGTTCACAAAGGTATACGGGAGGGCATGGCCGTGCGGGGAGCCATTGACGATTGAAGATTGTCGCGATTGACGATTGTCTCCGCAACGTCGAGCTCGATTTTCAATCGTCAGTCGTAAATCTTCAATCGTCAATTTGATTTATGGCACGGTACTTTGGTGACTTGGCCCTGCACAGAGGCGTTGTCAGACTATATGAATATTTATGTCTCGCGTCGCAGTAATCGTGTTTTCTGCATTGCTCATGTTGCCGGCATGCGCGCAGCAAGCAGCGCAGCCGGCGCCCATAACCGGCGCCATCATTCGCCCCGCAGCACCGCCTGCGGCACAAGCACCGGCCCAACACGCGCCGGTTCCGGCTCCGGCGCCAGCGGTCAAGCCGGTTTCGGCTGCGCCGCCCAAGATGGTGAGCTTGGACCGCACCACGGGTCCGTTCCAGGTGAACAACCAGAGCTTCACCCTGGTGACGCACATCCAAAGTATTGACCGCCAGCCGCACGATCCCGACAGCGACGAAACCGTGGAATGGTGGGAGTTCCGCGATGGCGCGGGGAAGGTCGTGTACCACCAGCAGCTGGGAGTGTCGTTGCAAAACGGGAGCTTTGATGACACGGAGTCTGTAGGCGCGCGCCAATTGAAAACCAAGCTGGGACAGGGCATTCTGGTGGATGGCAGCTCGCTGCCTTCCGCCCCCGAGTACAGCGGCTGGTTTCAGGTGTTCGGCCTGTTCAA
>DASVBI010000080.1:0-4111 GCA_036375915.1 Terriglobales bacterium
GTGCGAAAAAATGGAGGCGCACATGGGCGACTGCCGTCCCTGCCAGGCATTCCTCGCCACCCTCGAGCAGACCATCGCGCAATGCCAAAAGACGCCGAGCGCCTGTCCCGACCGCCGCAAGGCGGAGAAAATCCGCCGCGCGCTGCTGGCGAAATTCCAGACGCCAGTTAGCGGCAAAGCCCGCAGCTGAGAATTCTTTTCTCCGCCCGCCGGGGCTCTTCCCCCCGGGCTTACGCCCGGGGCTGTATTCTTTGGCCGATTCGCCGCTGGCTTCTCCCGGATTCACATTCTCGCGGCCTGGAAGTTTAATTATGCTGATGTTTATTATGTTAAGCGGCTTGCAACCCCGGCCTTGAACCCGCAAACTGGTAAGGTGAAGGTTTTTGCGCAGTTCATGGCGGCGGCAACCGATGTGTCCCATTTCCCGGCACCGGGACCGCCGGAGATTGCCTTTCTAGGCCGCTCCAACGTGGGCAAATCCAGCGTCATCAATTCCCTTCTCGGACACAAGGTAGCGCGCACCAGTTCCACTCCCGGGCGCACCCGGGGCATCAACTTTTATGCCATCCGCTGGCCCGGACGGCCGCGTCCCGACCTCTATTTCACCGACTTGCCAGGTTACGGCTATGCCAAGGTGTCGCACGAACTCTCCGCCGGCTGGAACAAGTTCGTCGAGCCCTACCTCAAGGAGCGGCCTAACCTGGCACTGTGCATTTCCCTGGTGGACCCCAATATTCCTCCCCAGCCGGGGGACCAGCAGTTATGCGAGTTCTTGCGCAGCTTTGGCCGGCCTCACCTGGTGGTAGCCACCAAGGCGGACCGTATTTCCAGCAATCAGTTGCAGCCTTCCTTGCGGAAGCTGAAAGAGGCGCTGGGTACGGAACACATCCTGAGCTACTCCGCCCGCAGCGGCTTGGGCCGCGATGAACTGTGGAAGGCAATTCGCCTTGCCAGCGCAGGCGAAGCTCTAAGCCCGGAGCCTTCGCCGGAAGATAATCCCTTAAGGCGCACGCCGAGTCCTTCGTAATCTGCTGCCTTTCCTGCTCTGGTCGCAATATTTCCTTAAACGAACCTGCGCCTGCCCCGCGCTCTATGGATGCTCTTACGGAACAACGCCTGGAAATCGAAGGTCTTCCCGTCAAAGTTTGGGGCATGAGCGCGGACGGTCGTCCCTTCGTCGCCAACTTGCTAGCCCATGAAGTCAGCTATCGCGGTGCCCGCCTTGACGGCATCACCTGTAAGCTTGCCATCGGGGAAACCATCGCCGTGCAATATGGCAGCCAGAAAGGCCGTTTTCGCGTGGTGTGGATTGCCGATCCCGAATCCGAGAAGGCCGGCCAGGTGGGTATCCGCAGCCTCGAGGATGTGTGCATATGGGAGGCCGAACTGGCCTATTTCTCCCTGGAATCCAGCTCTGACAACTCAGATCCGCTGGCCGCAGCCCGCCGCGACCGCCGCCAATATCCCCGCTTCCGCTGCCCGGGCAACGTGCAGGTTAGTCGGGCGGAATCCGCACAACACGTCTGGGCCAAGCTGGGCGACCTCAGCCTGGGCGGCTGCTACATTGATACGCCGGTGCCCGAGGCCGTCGGTAGCAAGCTTCGCTTGGTCGTTCACATTCAGGAGAACAAAATTTCCGCCACTGGCGAAGTTCGCACCTGCGTCCCCGCTCTGGGCATGGGAGTGCAATTCACCAGCTTCGAGAGCGGCTCGCGCGAACTCCTGAAGCAGGTGATTGACCGCCTCAGTCCCCCGAAATTGGCTGGCCGGCCGCAAACCATGCTCCCCGACACCCTGAGCAGCGCAAACACACTATTGGCTGCGGTACGCGACCATTTCGAAGGGCACAACGTGTTAACCAGCCAGGAATTTGAAGCCATTGTAAAAGCGATAGGTGAGAAAAAAATCGCGCCCCAAGCCGTTCACGTGTCCACCGTGAAGCCGGCTTAGCGGGCTAGGTTGGAATTTGTAAATGACTTTTCAGTAACCGCTTTTCGGAAATAATCCAAGGAAAGTTTTAGGCCTGTTTCCAGATTAATCCGAGGCTCCCAGCCCAGCACATTCCGTGCCTTGGTAATGTCGGGACACCTTTGCTTGGGATCGTCTGTGGGCAGCGGCATGAATTTGATCCGGCTGCTGGAGCCGGTCACCTGCAGCACTTTTTGCGCACACTCCAGGATCGTAAACTCGCCGGGATTTCCGATGTTGACGGGGCCGGGCTCTTGCGACCACGCCAGGCGCAGCAAACCATCAATCTCGTCGGAGACGTAGCAGAAACTGCGTGTCTGCTGCCCGTCGCCGTACACGGTCAGCTCTTCCCCGCGCAGGGCTTGCTTCATGAAATTGGGAATCACGCGCCCGTCGTTGATCTGCATGCGCGGCCCGTAGGTGTTAAAGATGCGGACTATGCGCGTCTCCAGCTTGTGATACCGCCGGTAGGCTACGGTGGCCGCCTCGGAAAAGCGCTTGGCCTCGTCGTACACCGAGCGCGGACCAATGGGATTCACGCGGCCCCAGTAGGTTTCTTTTTGCGGATGCTCTTCCGGATCGCCATAACATTCGGAAGTAGAGGACAGAAAGAACTTGGCCGCGTATTTCTTCGCCACTTCCAAGGCATTGAAGGTGCCCAGGGAGCCCACTCTCAGGGTGGGAATTCCGTGAATGCTGTAGTCCACCGGGCTGGCGGGCGAGGCCAGATGAAAGACGTAGTCCACTTGGCCGCAATCAAACGGCTCGCAGATATCGCGGCGGAGCAGTTCGAAACGCGGCTCCTGTCGCAGGTGCTCGAGATTGGCGGCATTGCCGGTAAGCAGGTTATCCACCGCCACCACCGAGTGTCCCTCCCCCAGCAGGGCATCGCACAAATGAGAGCCCAGAAAGCCGGCGCCCCCGGTAACTATGGCACGTAGTTTGTTCATGAGCGCTTAACGGGATCCTGGGGCGCTTCCGGCATTGGCCGGTTGCGATTTGGGTGCGGCCTGGGGACGGCCAACACTGTAATAGTGGAAACCATGCGACGCCATCAGTTCCGGTTTGTACAGATTCCGTCCGTCTATCACGATGGGGTAGCGCAGCTTTTCGCGCAGGCGTTCCAGGTCCAGGGACGCAAATTCCTCCCAGTCGGTAAGCACCAGCAGCGCATCGGCGCCGCTGGCGGCTTCATAAGGGTTGGCCGCGTAGGTGACGCGATTACCCAGAGTTTCCCGCGCCCGTTCGGTGGCCGCCGGATCGTAAGCTACCACCTGGCTGCCTTCCTTGAGCAGCAACTCCACCAGCGCCAAGGCTGGCGATTCCCGCACATCGTCGGTGCCTCCTTTGAAAGCCAATCCCAGCACCGCCAGGCGCTTGCCTTTGAGCGTCCAGAGGGCATGCCGCACTTTGCGCAGGAAGCGCTGCCGCATTTCCTCGTTGATGCGGATCACTTCGTCCAGCAGGCTGAAGTCGTAGCCGCAGTCGCGGGCCACGGCGCGAAATGCCATCAGGTCCTTGGGGAAGCAGGAGCCGCCATAGCCTACGCCCGGGCTGAGAAAACGGCGCCCGATGCGGGAATCGGTGCCCATGCCTTCGCACACCTGAGAAACGTCCGCTCCCACGCTCTCACAGACGCTGGCCACCGCGTTAATAAAGGAAATCTTCATGGCCAGGAAGGCGTTGGAAGCGTGCTTGATCAACTCCGCGCTTTTGGTGCTGGTCACAATCAGCCGGGGCGGTACCTGTGCTCCGTCGGGCCCGGGAACAACATTTTTGCCGCGGTAATAGCTGCCATCGGTCATGGGCCGGTAGACTTCGCGCAGCACCGTGGCGCAGCGCTCATTGTCGGCGCCCACCACGACACGGTCGGGATAGAGAAAATCGGTGACCGCGGTGCCTTCGCGTAGAAACTCAGGGTTGGAGGCCACGTCGAAAGAACTCTCCGGCGCCCCATTTAGCGTCATGACTTTGCGCACCCAGGTGCTGGTATAGACCGGAACCGTGCTCTTCTCCACCACGATTTTGTAGCCGCCGTTCACTGCCCCGGCCACTTCGCGCGCCACCGATTCCACGTAGGAAAGATCAGCTTCTCCGCCTTCGGTTGGGGGCGTGCCCACAGCGATAAAAATAACCGCGCTGT
>DASVBI010000071.1:0-4598 GCA_036375915.1 Terriglobales bacterium
GGAGAGCCAGCCATGGATCTGCACCGCGCTCCAGCCATCGGGCATGGAGCCATTGAGAATGAGGGCATCAAAGCCGCCGTTACCCATTAAAGCGCGCGCCTTTTCGGGATCGGAGGCAGCCACTACGTCGGCTCCCGCCCCCGCCAGCACCTCGCGCTCGAATTCCAGTACCGCTTCCTCCTCCTCCAGGAGCAGCAGACGGCCCTGCAATACGCGTTCGCGGGCGAGCGGCAGGGCTGGGGCAGAAACGGGCTCCGGCTTGCCCGCCGCCGGCAGGCGCACCAGCAGGGCTGCCCCGCCTTCGGGCACATTGCGGGCTTCGATCTCCCCCCCGTGCTCTTTCAGGATGCCGTAGCAGATGCTGAGTCCCAGTCCGGTGCCTTTGCCCACCGGCTTGGTGGTATAGAAGGGGTCAAAAATGCGTTTGGGATCGGCGATACCTCTGCCGGTGTCGCGGAAATCCACGCACACCGCGCCGTTCTCGGCATACACCCGTACTGAGAGCACGCCCCCACGGTCCATCTCCAGCATGGCATCCACCGCATTGTTGATGATATTGAGAAAGACCTGCTCCAACTGATGGGGGTCCGCGGTAACGGCAGGAATTTCCTCCGCGATCTCACGTTGTACCGCGATATTTCCGCGCTTGAAGTCGTATTCCCGCAAGGCCAGGCTGTCGTCCACCACCCGCCGAATGTCCACCGGTATCTTCTGCGGCGTACGCTGGCGGGCGAAGGAAAGCAGGTTCTGCACCAGGCGGTGAGTGCGTTGCGCCTGCTTCAGGAGTTTGCGGACAAAATCGAGACTGCGCTCCTCCAGCGCCTCACTCTCCAGCAGTTGGGCATAGCCCAGAATGGCAGTGAGGGGATTGTTCAGTTCATGGGCCACGCCCGCTATCAGCTGCCCGATAGCCGACATTTTTTCGCTTTGCAGCAGCTGCTCCTGGGTCCGGCGCAGGTCGTCGTAGGCGCGGGTGGTTTCCTCATAGAGGCGAATTTTTTCAATCGTGGTAGCCAGTTGCCGCCCAATCGCAATCAGGAGCTTTTCGTCGGTGACGTTGAATTCGCGCTCTTTTCGGCTGCTGACTCCCAGCACTCCGATGGGCTGCTCCTGGCTCCATAGGATCACCCACATCCAGGAATGCAGGTCTTCGGCGCGTACGAATTCGGCGACCAACGCGGGCAAAGCTGGCAAATCTCGTTCCGTGATTACCTCCCGGTGCGAGTTGACCAGCATCTGCCAAAAGTCGGAAGGCAAGGTGGTGGTGCTGGCGGAGCGAATCGCGGTCTCGGTGCGATGGCCCCAGGCGGCGCGCCGCCGCAGCGTGGCAGAGCCGTTATCGGTAAGGTAGACGGAGCCGGTTTCGGCGGCGAACAGGGTTACCAGCTGGCGCAGGGTGAGGTTAAGAATTTCATCCAGGTCGAAAGACTGGGTGGCGATCACTGCGATGGCGTTGAGGGCGTGCAGTTCCAGGTTGCGTCGGCGGATCTCATCTTCCGCCCGCTTCTTCTCGGTAACATCCAGGAGGAATCCCTGGTAGCGTTCAATTTTCCCCGCCTGGTTGCGGGTGGCGAAGCTGGTTTCCGAGGCCGCCAACGCGGCGCCATCTTTTTTTCTCAGCTGCACCTCGAAACTCCGCACGTAGCTGTGGGCCTCAATGGCCTGCAGCAGTTGGGAGCGTTGTTCCGGGGAAGCGTAAAGAGCATCAGCGCTGAGCGCCAGCAGTTCCTGGCGGCTGCTATACCCCAGCATGCCGACCAGGGCATTGTTGCAGTCCAGCAGTTTGCCCTGGTCATCCGCCACGAACACCCCTTCCTGCACCTGCTCGAACAGCTGGCGGTATTTTTCTTCCGCGGTGCGGCGATCGGTAGTGTCGCGAATGATGTGGACCGTCCCCAGCTGCCTGCGGCCTTCTTCCCGGTAGGACGATGTCCATACGTAGGAGGAAGTCGAAACCAGCGAAAAACCGCCGAAGCAGGGATCTGCTTCCTCTATCAGATCGCTGGTTCCCCGGCCGCAGTAGGGACAGCCCTCCCAGTTTGCATGGTTTCGCGGCAGAACTTCCTCGCAATTGCGGCTGATGACTTCCGCGGGAGCGCGTCCCAACCGCCGCAGCAACGCGCGGTTCACCTTCATGATCCGGTTTTGCGCGTCGTGCACCAGGATCAGATCTTCCATCGAGTCGAAGGTGCTGATCCACTCCCGCTGCGAACGCCGGATTTGCCCGAACAGGCGCAGATTTTCCGCCGCAATTCCCAACTGGTTGGCCGTGGATTTCAGAAATGCCATATCGTCGCTGCTGTAGTAGCGATGTTTGGCGCCCGCCAGGGCCAGCACCCCGATAATGGCCTTCTTGCCGCAGACCGGAACCAGCAACACATGTTCGAAGCCTTGCTGCCGCAGCGCTTCCGCCGTGGGGGCGTCGGTATCGCGCACTCGTCGCACAAGGGGCTCGCCGGTATGCAGCACGCGCGTGAGCGTTTCATCCATCATGCGTGAGCGATGGTTTTTCAGAAAATCCAGCGACAGGCCGACGTGCTGGGTTAGCACCATCTGCTCTCCTTCCAGCACCCGAAACCATGCCGCTCGCGCCCGCATCAGCTGCTTCAGTTCCTGCAGGGCGACCAAAAGCATGGAGTTCGCGTCCTGCGCCTGGGCAATTGCTGTGGCCAGGTTGTTGATCACGCCCAGGCGAAGTGTGCGCAGCCGCGATTCGTCGAACACGATCATCAGCATGCTGACGCCCAGCAACAGGTCAACCGGCAAATCCAAGGCAGGGAACAAGTGGCTTCCCAGCCAACTGTCTTTGGGGTGGAGAAGAACCAGGGTGGCAGCCAGAAGCCAGGGTCCTGTCGTCCAGCGCGCCCAGGTGTAGCGCAGTAACTGCAGGGCAGCTACCGCCGTAATCAAGTGAATCAGGCCCCCGGCCACCTGTGGCAGCAGGGTCGAATGTGGCCACCAGAGACTGCGGATTACGATCGTAACTGCGCCCATACCGGCCACCACGGCACTTGGCAGCACCAGGCGCTGCGCCTGGGAGTAGATCAGAATCGCGGCGGAGAAGAGGAAAATCGCTAAAAGGAAGGAGCCGTCGGCCAGCGCCCGGGGTGGCGTAGTTCCCCCCAGGCTGAGGATAACCGGCACGCGGTAAATCACATAGGCCAGCCAGCCTACGATCCAGGCAAGAAAATAGCGCTCCCGGAAGGTGCGAAACACAAGTAGGCTGGCGGCCAGCAAAGCCAGTACAGCGAAGGATTCCGCTGGCAGAGTAGTACCCACGAGCTGAGCGCCTTGCGGCAGGCGCACCTCCCAACGCGCTTCCGAATTCGGGAACGGTACCGCGTATATAGCACGGAATACCTAAGGAATCATGGTTACTACCGGTTATTGCACCTCTTATGCGGCAGAAGTGCGCTACAATGAGCTTCCCCCAAACCCCGGACCAACATATGCCAGCAGAGCGCATTCTTGTCGTTGACGACGAAGAGGCCATCCGCGAGGTGGTGACCTCGATGCTGGGTTCAGCGGGCTACAAATGCCAGCAAGCCGCTTCCGGCAAAGAGGCGCTGGCCATTCTCGATTCCGGCGGGCAATTCGAACTGATTCTCTCCGACCTGATGATGGCGGAGTTGGATGGCATTGGCCTGCTTGAGCGCACCAAGGAAAAATATCCCGACATGCCGGTGGTGATGGTCACGGCCGTGCACGATATCTCCGTGGCCTTAGCAGCGATTCGCAACGGCGCCTACGATTACCTGCTGAAACCTTTCGAGCGCGAACAACTGCTGGCCACGGCGCGGCGCGCCCTGGAGAATCGCCGTCTCAAGCTGGAGAACCGCGCCTATCAGACCAGGCTGGAAGGGTTGGTGGAGCAGCGTACACAGCAATTGCGCCAAGCCAATCAGGACCTGGTGGGGGCAAACCGAACCCTGGAACGCGTTAACGAGGACCTGAAGCGGCTGAATCTTGACCTGGAGAAGTCGTACGACATTACCCTGGAAGCCTTGGGCGACGCGCTGGACATGAAGGATGCGGAAACCGAAGGCCATTCCCGCCGGGTGACCGCATTTACCATGGCCATCGCGCGGCAGATGGGGATTTCCGCCGACAGTCATAAAATGCGCACCATAGCGCGTGGCGCTTTTCTGCACGACATCGGCAAAATGGCCATTCCGGACAATATCCTGCGCAAACCGGCAAAACTTGATCCGCAGGAGATTGACGTCATGCGCGAACATTGCTTCCACGGCTACCAGATGTTGAAGAAGATTCCTTATCTGCAGGAACCGGCGGAAATCGTTTATGCGCACCAGGAAAAATACGACGGCACCGGCTACCCCCGCGGGCTGAAGGGCGATGAGATACCACTGGGAGCCCGCATATTTGCTGTGGCCGACACTTTGGACGCTATCATCAACGACCGTCCTTACAGGCCGGCACAACCCATCGAAGCCGCGCGCAAGGAGATTGAGGTCTGGTCGGGACGGCAGTTTGATCCGGAAGTAGTCAAGGTTTTTCTGGCCATGTCGCCCAAGATTTTTGAAGACTTGCGCAAACAGATTAACGCAACCGCCCGCCTCTCCTATGGCGCCAGCGCC
>DASVBI010000061.1:0-7689 GCA_036375915.1 Terriglobales bacterium
AGTGCTCACTACCTTCGGGATTCTGACCTTCGTTTATCTCGGCGCCATTGCCATCCTGGTCGGGGTCATGCCGTGGAATGGCGCCGGTGTTACAGAGAGCCCGTTCGTCACCGTCTTTCGCATTGCCGGCCTGCCTGCCGCCTCGAACCTCATGAATTTTGTGGTGCTGACCGCCGCCCTATCCGGTGCCAATGCCAGCCTATACGTGGACTCGCGCATGTTGTTTTCCCTGGCCCGTGGCGGCTACGCGCCCGCGCGCTTTGGCCGACTGACGCATGCAGGCGCGCCCCTTCTGGCCCTGCTCGCCTCCTGCTTTGGCATCATTCTGGCCCTGATTTTTGAACGCTGGGCGCCGCAGTCGGCCTACGTCTCCCTGCTCGGCGCCGCGCTCTTCGGCGTCATGCTGGTGTGGCTTGTCACGCTCTCCTCCCACATCGCCTTCCGGCGCAGGCTCTCGCCGGCGCAACTGGCGGCACTTCCCATGCGCCCGCGCGGCCGGGTGTGGCTTTCAGCGGTCGGCATTCTGACCGTGCTGGCATCCCTGGTCGGAACCTGGTTCTACTCCCATCTGATTGTCATCAGCGGCCTCATCTACGTGGTGGTGCTCACCTTCTTTTACCTGGCCATGAAGAAATCCCGGGCGGACATTACAATGTTGGGGCCATGACTGACGACCTGCTGCGTTACCGCCCCGAGTTCCCTATTCTGGAGCGCACCACCTACCTGATCAGCAACTCCCTGGGCGCCATGCCGCGCGGCGTGTATGACGCGCTGCACAATTATGCCGACACTTGGGCCGCCCGCGGCGTGCGCGCCTGGGAAGAGCGCTGGTGGATGCTGGCCTCCCAGGTCGGCGACCAGATCGGCGCGCTCATGAACGCGCCTCGCGGCTCGGTAGCCACCTTTCAGAACGTGACCACCTGCCAGGCGGTGGTGGCTTCCTGCTTCGATTTTTCCGGTAAGCGCAACCAGGTGGTTTACAGCGACCTGAACTTTCCCTCGGTCATGTATTTCTGGGAAGCGCAGCGCAGCCGCGGCGCGCGCGTGCACATGGTCAAGACCGACGACGGCATTCACGTGCCCACCGAGCGCCTGCTCGAAGCCATTGACGAAAGCACGCTGCTGGTGCCGGTTTCGCACGTCATTTTCCGCAGCGCTTATATCAACGATGCCCGCGCCATTGTGGAACGCGCGCACAAAGTAGGCGCCCACGTCGTGCTCGATACCTTTCAGTCGCTGGGCACCGTGCCTTTCGACGTACAGCAACTGGAAGTGGATTTCGTCTGCGGCGGCGTTCTGAAGTGGCTGTGCGGCGGCCCCGGCACCGCGTACTTGTACGTTCGGCCGGACCTGGGCCGAAAGCTTCAGCCCACCTATACCGGCTGGATCGCCCATGAAAACCCCTTCGCCTTCGAAGTTGGCTCCATCCGCTATAGCGAGACGCCCTATCGTTTCATGAATGGAACTCCGAATATTCCCGCATTAGAAACTGCCGGACCGGGCCTGAAGATCCTCTCCGAAATTGGCGTGCAAAAGATTCGCGAAAAATCCATGCGCCAGACCGCGCGCCTCATCGAACTGGCCGACCAGCACGGCTGGCGCGTAAACACGCCCCGCGACCCGCAGCAGCGCGGCGGCACCGTCTCCATTGATATGCCCAATTCCAAAGAAGTCTGCGAGCAGTTGCTCAAGCGCGACATCCTGGTGGACTGGCGCCCCAACGCCGGGGTGCGCTTTTCGCCGCATTTCTATAACAGCGACCAGGAACTGGAAACCGGCATCGCCGCCGTGGAAGAAATCCTGCATGCCCGCCCGGCTATGGCACGATAACTAAGCCGACTGGCTCATTGCGCGAATGTCATTCGCGTGCCCACCACGACCTCTGCCGCTAACTCCTATGGCCTTTAGGGTGGCCCGGCGGTAACATAACTGTCCATGTCGGAAGTAGAACGGCTCAAGAAGCGGATTGAAGAACTGGAAAATGAAAACCGCCGCCTAAACCGTGAATTCGAATGTTCCTATGACATTACGTTGGAACTCTTGGGCGATGCCCTTGATTTGAAAGAGGGCCAAACCGACGCGCACTCTCGCCGTGTCACCGCTTTCGCCATCGTTATTGCGCGCGCAATGGGAATTCCACCGGATAGTCAAGCCATGCGAGTCCTTGCCCGGGGCGCCTTCCTACACGACATTGGCAAGATGGCGATTCCCGATGCCATCCTACGCAAGCCGGAAGCTCTCACCCCGGACGAATCAGCCATCATGCGCCGGCACCCGTATTCGGGTTACGAGATGCTGAAAATGATTCCGTTTCTCCAGGAAGCGGCAGAAATCGTCTATGCTCATCACGAGAATTTCGATGGCAGCGGTTATCCGCGAGGGCTCCGGGGAGAGGAGATACCCTTCGGAGCCAGGATTACCGCCATTGCCAACACATTTGACGCGATAACCTCCAACCTCCCCTATCGCCCAGCTAGTTCCTTCCAGGCTGCCCGGAAGGAGATTGAGGCCGGATCGGGACGGCAGTTCGACCCCGATGTGGTCAAGGTGTTCCTCGCCATGTCGCCCTCGATCTGGGAAGACCTGCGGAAGCAAATCAACAAGCGCGCCAAACTGTAAGCCGTTCCTAAGGTTGATATACCTGATCAGGCGGGACTAGCTCCGCCCATGCCCCGCTTTGGCCCCACCCCTGATTACGAGAGTAATAATTTCCGCATTTCTCGCGTGCAACTGGCCCCATTTTCCTGCACCATACGCTCGTAGATGCTTGCGCCCATTTTCAGCCTGGGGCTCCTGGTCTATGTATCCACCAACGACCCCACCATCTACGCCCTCATTGGGGCTGCCGCCGGCGTGTACCTTTTCTACCGCGGCTTCCGCCTGCTGCAGCGCAAACGCCTGATTGAGGACACACCCACTTCCAAGATCCGCAGCGCCGCCATGGGCCTGGTGGAGGTCAGCGGTCTGGCGACCGGGCCCTACACTATTCCCGCTCCCGTCTCGCAGCTGCCTTGCTATTTCCATCGCACCCTGGTGTGGATTTACGTGCAGTCGGGCAAAAACAAGCGCTGGAAAAAGGTGGTGGATGCGCGCCTGCACGTGCCCTTCTACCTGGAGGATGAAACCGGCCGGGTACTGGTGGACCCCAGCGACGCGGAACTGGACATCCATCGCGATTTCCAGGAGGAATACCACCACGGCTTGATACAGGACGACCCCATTCCCTCCAATGTGCAGGTTTTCCTGGCCATGCATGGGGTCTCTTACGACCATCCCGTCAAGATTGAGGAGTACTGCATCAAGCCCAAGAATGCGCTCTTCATTCTAGGCACGCTGGCCGAGAATCCCGGCATTGAGGTACGCGAGATACCGGTGCGCTCCGATAGTCCAGATGCCGCCTGGCGCAAGATCGCGGCGGGAACCATTCGGCCACACCCGGTCGCGCCTCCGCCCGACGAGAAGGAACTGCAGGCGCGGGCGGCCTTCGCCGCCGCCATGGGATTCCACGCGCCGGCACAGATGCCGCATCCCGCGGCGCCGCATCAGAAGGCGGCGCAGCCGGCGGTGGAAATTGACGAGGCGGAAAAGCATCGCCGCGAGCTGTTCACTGCCAGCCTGCTGGGCGCGTCCCCGCAAGCTCCAGCCGCCGGGGCAGCCTACATGGCAGTGGCCACCGCATCACCGACACCGCAGCAGGCTGCACACCCAGCACCTCCGTCTGATGCCGAGGAAGAGAAACGCCGCCAGTTGGCCATGGCCTCGTTGTTCGGCGTCCCCGCGGTGGCAGCGGCAACGGCGGCCGCCGGAACTGCGCCCAATGCCCCGGCTGCGGCCGGTCCCATGGCGCCTCCCGCCAAGCCTGTCGTTCCTTTTGACTTGCACCCGCCGGTGGTGCTCATGAAGGGTAACCATAATCCGGCATTCCTGATTTCCTGGCACAGCCAGCGCGACCTGCTCAGCGAGCTGGCCTGGAAATCGGCGCTGTATATTTGGGGCGGCCCTATTCTGACCCTGGTGTCAGTTGGCTTTGTACTGAGCCGCTTGGGATTGCTGAATTAGTATTTGGCAGCGGGCAATTGGTAGTTGGTAGTTGGTTGCTAGCCGTTAATCGTTGGCCACTGGGTCACCCAACTGCCAACTACTAGCTACCACCTACTTTTACGGAGACACCATGCAAATCGTGATCTTACTGGCGCTTCTGTTCCTGGTCGGCGGCCTGGTCTGGTATTTGGTCACGATCTACAACGGCCTCATCGAACTGAAGAATGACATTGATAAGGCCTGGGCCAACATTGACGTTATGCTCAAGCAGCGCCACGACGAACTCACCAACCTGGTAGCCGTCTGCAAGGGCTACATGGAATTCGAGCGCGACACCTTCGAAAAAATAGCCCTGGCGCGCTCGCAATATGACCGCGCGGTTACCGTCAGCCAGAAAGCGCAGGCCGACCAGAGCATGACCCAGGCCACACGCGGCCTGCTGGCGGTGGCGGAAAACTATCCCCAGCTCAAAGCCAGCGACAACTTTCTGAAATTGCAGGGGCGCATCACCGACCTGGAAAGCCAGATCGCCGACCGCCGCGAGTTCTATAACGACTCGGTTAACACCTACAATGTGCGCATTCAGCAGGCGCCTGACATGGTGGTGGCCGGCTGGATGCACCTGCAACCGCGGCAGATGTTCAAAGTTGACGAAGCCGACAAGGCCAATGTTCCCATGGTCTTCTCCAGCGGCGCCCACTGATTCCCGGCGGCGGTGCTAGCCCAGCCCAGCCAGGCGATTCAGCACTTTGAAGTTACCGGCCACGGCACTCAGGGAGGTGAGGTTTCGCGTGTCGCTGAGCGCCTTCAGGGCCGCGACGATTTGCCCCTCACCCAGACGCTCAAGCGCGTCTCCCAGCGATACGGCAAAGTGCAGCATCACGCTGGAATCCCGGTAGCAATCGGCAATGCAAGCGGTGCACCCGTCCCGCACCAGGGTCGCATCCGCGAACTCCCATACCGAGCACATCGGTTCGCTCCACGCGTCGCAGCGCCACACATCGTAGTTCCAGTCCATGTAGAAGCTCTTGTAGCCGCCATAGCAGACAAATTTTTCCCGCTGCCCGCGCACGTGGCGTTTCATGTCGGCGACTGAGGCACGGGGATTGTTTACAGGAAACGACTTGCGCAATTTGTCCACGCCTTCAAACGCGGCCAGCAGTTCGCCATTCGCGAATTTCATGAGCTGCGAACTGTCCGACCAGGCCAGCGAAGAGGACCCCAGCCGCGCTTGTTGCGGATAAGAAAAGGCCACGGCGGCGAATCCCAAATCCCCCAGGAACGGAGCCAGCGCCGAATAATCCTGCACCAGCTTGCTCATGGCCACTTGTGCAATCGGAACCATCCCCAAGGCAGGCATTTCTGAAAGCGCAGAACGGATTCGGTTCACCAGCCCGTTCAGCCCGCGGTTGGCTTCGTGGCTGGCCACGCTGGCAGCATCCATGGACACATACACCGTCTTCAGCCCGGCCTTAGCCAAGGCTTGCAGTCGCGTGGGCAGCAGCCAGCCGTTGGTGATAATGGCGGGCACCAGGTCTCTTGCCACCGCGCTCCCGATCATCTCTTCCAGCCGGGGATGCAGCAAGGGCTCGCCTCCGAAGAAGCTCACATAACGGATGCCGCGCCGGTGCAGAATGTCGAGCGCGTCGGCAAACCGCTCGGCATCTATCCAGCGCAATTCTGGCACGCGCCCGCGCGCGAAATTGCAGAAGTCACAGGCGGCGTTGCAGGAATTTGTAACTGCGATGTTGCACAGCCCCGGGCCGCCTCTCCGAACCATGCGCAGCACATCCCAGGCCTTTGCTATCTTTCTGGACACATTTCTCTCCCGGAGAGCCGACCCGCTGCTCCCTCAGCACTGCCCGCAATTCGATTCCGCAAAGGGCAGCAGGTTTGTACCGGAGGGACTGGCTGGTGCAGCTATTCACAAACCGGAGGAGCCAACCTTTTTGGGGGCTGTTCGTCGCAGCGGCCGGAGTACAGTGACTTTGCAGAACTGAACTTAAAGTGCCAGGACAATTCCGCAGCAGCTACTTCCAGAGTCCGGGCATCATCAAGTACTGTGATAGGAGGCTTGTGATGAGTAATCAGGTGAGAGTTGGCGTAATTGGCGACTACAACCCTGAATTTCACACTCACCCGGCCATCGCCAAGGCGCTCAACCACTCAGCGGCCAGGCTGGGCACAGCCGTGGATGTGGAATGGGTGCCTACGCTGGCGCTTCAGCAAGCGGGCAGCGAAAAAGCGCTGGAGCGCTTCGAAGGGCTGATCGCCGCGCCCGGCAGTCCTTACCGCAGCTTCGACGGCATGTTGCGCGGCATTGAGTTCGCGCGCACCCGCAATTGGCCATTCACCGCTACCTGAGGCGGTTTTCAACACACTCTGTTAGAGTGTGCCCGGAACGTTTTGAAATTCGCCGATGCCGACAGCGCGGAGCATAATCCCCAGTCCACACACATCATCATTTCCCCCGTGCTCTGCGCCGTGCCCCAGCGCCGCCCCACCGACCCTAAACTCTGCGGCCCCGTCCCCGGCATTCGTCTGAAGCCAGGCTCACTTCTGCAGCGAATCTATGGCCGCGAAGAAGTAGTAGAGGAATTCTTCTGCAATTACGAAGTCAATCCCGAATATGAGCCGCAACTGGCCTCCGCTGGGCTGGACGTAGTAGCGCGCGGCGAGCACGGCGAAGCCCGGGCAGTGGAACTCGCAGGGCACCACTTCTTCCTGGCTACGCTGTTCCAGCCGCAGCTATCTTCCAGCCCCCAAAAGCCCCATCCGCTCCTCACCGCCTTTGTACGCGTCGCTGCCGAGTTCAGCCGAAGAGCTCAGGCGTCAGTGCAAACCGCACGAGCGTAAGAAGCGGGAGGAGCCAGCCGCACCCAGAAGTGCATTGACATTTCGCCTTCTATTCGCCCACAATGGGGTGCAATGTCTCTCACCAAAAAGCAGAAGGAAGTTTACGAGTTCATTGACCGCTTCGTGCAGGAGCATCAGCACTCGCCCTCTTTCGAGGAAATCGGCAAAGGGCTGAAGCTGAGCTCTCTGGCCACGGTGCACAAGCACATCAGCAACCTGGAAAAGAAGGGACTGCTGAAGCGCGACTACAACCGCAGCCGTTCGATCGAACTCCTGCCCCCGCGGGGTGGCCTCAAACAGGCGCTGGGCTGGAATTCCGGCACCGTGCTGCCCCTGGTGGGGCGCATTGCCGCCGGCCGCCCGGTGGAGGCCCTGGAGAACCCGGAGACCATCTCCCTGGCCGATTTCACCCGCTCGCGCGATGTTTTTGTGCTGGAAGTGCGGGGCGATTCTATGCAGGACGAGGCCATCCTCGACGGCGATTATGTCCTGGTGGAGAAGACCAAGGTCGCGCGCAACGGCGATATCGTAGTCGCCCTGGTGGACGGCAGCGACACCACCCTGAAACGCTTCTACAAAGAGGGCGACACCATCCGCCTGCAACCCTCCAATGCCGCTATGAAGCCGATTATGGTGCCCGCCGCCGGGGTGCAAATCCAGGGCCGGGTGATCGGCGTGCTCCGCAAGTATTAGCTGACTGGCCTGGCTATCTGGCTGACTAGCTATCTGGCTGACTAGCTATCTGGCTCTAGCTATCTGGCTTTCTAGCCCGTCAGGCGAGTCCGAACTGGC
>DASVBI010000749.1:0-3619 GCA_036375915.1 Terriglobales bacterium
GGGTTACTCCACGTCCTGCTGGGTTGATGCTGGCATGGCCGGCCGATATTGTTGCTGGGTGTGCCGCCTCTCGTCCTTGCGCGTCCTGGCAATTCTGCTGTGCTGGATTGCCTCCCCCGGAATGTCATTTGCGCAAGCGCCCGCGCCGGTGCTAATGGTGCAGCGCGCGGACACCGGCTACTGCCGCCATTTCGCCTTCAGCCACGACGGCCGACTGCTGGCCACCGACAACGGCGACGAAGTTCTGCTGTGGGAAGTGTCCACGGGCAGGCTGCTCAGCGCCATGGAGCCCTACCTCAGCCCGGAAATCAAGCACATGAATACCGGCGGCACGCTCATGGCGGCGGCCCGCGCCAAGGGCACGGTTGTGTTCAGCCCCGACGACAAACTCGTCGCCGTCCTGCCCGTGGATTTCGCCAATCCTTTGAACTTTGGCCCGCCCGGAGCGCCCCCCTCCCTGTGGAACGTGGATACCGGGCTGCCGTTGACCACGGGGCAATGGGACCTGGATCCGGCTATCGCTCGCAACCCCGCGGCTCCCTCCACGCCGGAGGTGGAGACCTGGACCATCTCGGATAACCGCCAAAACGTGACCGAGTTGCTCGCGAAAGGGACCAGGCTGCAAGCCATGAGCGGCGATGGCAGCGTGGGCGCTTCCCGGAATGACCAGCCGCGAACGCAGCAGCACATCCAAATCCTTGACCTGAAAACGGGGCGCGTCCTGCGGACGATAGAGACCATCTTCAACGATGTGCTGGCCATGACGCTCAGCCATGATGGGCGGTACCTGGCCGCGCACTCCAGCGACCGCCGCTTTGTCACCATATGGGATACCGCAACCGGGGCTAAGCTGACGGAAATCAAGCAGGACGTGCAGTACCCGTCCGTCGGACAACTGGCGTTCAGCCCAGACGGCAAATGGCTGGCCGTGCAATACGGCACAGAGACTGCCCTGTTCGAAACCGCAACCTGGAAGCGCGCCAACTCCTTCGCCGGGAGCACGGATTCGGACGGGTATGGCGGCCTGGTATTCAGCCCCGACAGCCGCGAGCTTGCCATTGCAGGGAAAGCTGTCAGCGTTATTGAGGTCGAAACCGGAAAGGCCATCCAGGCGGTATGCTCTTCTCCGCTGCATGGATTGACCGCCGCCGCCTGGGACCCCACCAGCGGCGTGTTCGCTTTGGCAAGCGACAAGTTTGCCAGAATCTGGAGCCCGGCTCCGGACGCGCTGCCCATAACCCTGACCAGCGAAGGGACGATTCATGCTCTGGGATTATCCCCGGACGGCCGCCTCGCCCTGGGCACCCGCGATGACGATCACGATGTCAAGGGACACACCTATTACGTGGGCGATACCCATATCTGGCGGGTGAATGATATTGCGAACCCCATTGCTTTGGGCCGGGACAGGCTCCCCGTCCTTTCTGGAGCTTCCTCGAACAGCCTTGCTTTCGCGCCCGGCGGAAAAACGCTGGCGGCTGCCATGCTCGATGAACTCTCCTGCGGCCCCGGGAGACGCGACCCGGCTTGCGACACGGATGAGATTCCATTTGTCGGACTGCTGACCCTGTGGGATCCCGTCAACGGCAAATTCATTCGCCAACGCCGCCAGCCCGATCCGGAAGTGAACGTTCTTACCTTCAGCCCGGATGGAACGCAGCTCGCCACCGGCCAGCAGGCTCAGATCGTAAAAATCTACGACTCCGCCACCCTCAACCGCAGCCGCGCCTTTGCCAATCCCGAAAAGGAGCCGCACATTGGGGTGGACGATCTCGGGACCTCCGCTCTGGCTTATTCCCCGGATGGCAAACTGCTTCTGGCCGGCTCGCAAAACGGGCTGGTCTGGGTGCTGGACGCCGCCGGTGATAATCCAGCGCGCATTCTGCACGAAGTGGAAGACTTCGATCCTGGCAAACCCAATCAGCGTTCCTCCGCGGCAGTGGTGGCGGCTTTCTTCTCGCCCGATGGCAAGCTTGCCTACGCCGTGCAATCCAGCGGCGTGGTCTGGAAATGGAAGGCGGCGGACTGGACCAGCGCCGGCTCCTTTGGGACTCAGGCGGGAGCCGCTTCGGCTGCGCTCAGCCCCAACGGCAAGGTGATCGCGCTCGCCAATCAGGATGGAGCAGTGCGCTTTTATGCAGCGAATGGAGGCGAGCTGAAGCTGCTGCTGGCAAGCACGCCGGGGGCTGGCAGCGCCCTCGCCGTGGCCAGCGACGGCCGCTTCGACTTCGGCGCTGCCGGCGACCTTTCGCTGGCGGCCTATCGCCTGGGACGCACAACCGTGAGCGTGGACCGCCTGCCCGGCAACCGGCGCGTGCCCGGGCTCCTTGGTGAGTTCTTGAAGGAAAGTGCTGTACCGGCGCGGAAGGTTCCCTTCGAAAGCCAACCGTAAGGGCACCGAAACGCCTGATCGTTGAACTGCCCTGCCCCACCCGAGACCACACCTCAGGGTTTGGTGGAGCCGCCGCAGAAATAGCGGATAAACACCGCCATGCCGATAATCCAGGTATAGAGCAGCGCTTCTTCCTGCAGGGCGCGCCAGATGTTTCTTCGCGGCCGGAGGCGTAGCGCCGGCGTGCCCACTGAGGTGGACTTGGCCGTCCCCAGCAGCAGGTCGAACAGCGGGCAGAAGACGTTGTACCGCCCTTCCGGAATATCGTGGTGGTCCAGATGGTACGCGCGGGCGGCGCGCAGTCCAGGCGGCAGCCAGCCCCCCAAATGTATGCGCCAGTGGATCTCCTCTACCGCAATGAAGTACGCGGTAAAGCCCAGCAGGATTCCGGGAGCCAGGGCAAAACCCCACCACAGATCAGCCAGGGCCACGGGCGAGCCATTCGTGCTGAACAGGAGCATCACGTATAAAGGCGACTCCCCGAACGTCAAATGCTCTACCTCGTTTTCCTTGCCGGAGGTGATGTGGTGCAGTATGTGTCCCTTGCCCAGCCTTCCTCGCGTGTGGTGCAGCAAGTAGCGATGGTAGAGGTACTCGAAGGCGTTGGCCCACACCAGCCCGATCCCCAGCCCCATCAGCCACTGCTGAGGTGTGGGTGGCAAATATACCGCCAGCAGCAGCGCCGGCAGCGCGCCGCACAGCAGGGCGGTGAGGGCGTTGTTTCGTTTCAGGCTACAGGCGTGGGCAAATGAGGTTGCGGTGGAACTGCAGTGGGCAAATGAGGTTGTGGAACTACTGACTTCCATACTGGTCTTACTGCTCGGCCTGTTTTATTGGAACCCGGGGGAGTAGGCCCAAGTTGTCTTCAGGGGGGAGTTTTTTCGGCCGATCGGGCGCTAATATATCTCGAAAACCAGCTCCCAGCAAGGGATTGCTGGCAACCCCGCGCTTCGGTTGGATAAGTAGTCGTTGTTCTTTCGCCCTGCTCAAGGGCCCGCGCTCAGGCGGCGGTGCCCCCGCGGATCACCTGCAGCTGGCATTCCGTGGCCCAATAGCCGTTGCCGTCTTCCCCGTCGAGCACAAACTCCTGCACCACGTAAGTGCTTTGTTCCGGGGCCTTCTCTACCGGCTCCCAGCGCTGAATATGGCGAACGGGCTGGGGATTGCGCCAGACGATTTTCAGCTTCATGGGCGGACTCCGCGCCCTGTCGGAAGCAACTCTGTGGC
>DASVBI010000265.1:0-4797 GCA_036375915.1 Terriglobales bacterium
TGCCCCACCTGATCAGCGCCGTGATGGTCACCGTGCTGGTGCTGTGGACCATCACCCGCGTGCTTGCAAACCACGGCTCGGTGGACGCGCTGCGGCGCCCGGCGGTGGTGCTGATGGCTTTTTTGGTCACCCAGCTGGGCCTGGGCTTCGCCGCCTACCTCACCCGCGTGCAATGGGGGCAGGATGCGGTGCAGCCGGAAATGCCCATGGTGGCTTCCACGGTCGCGCACGTAGCCGTGGGAGCACTGGTGCTGGCCTCCGCGGTGGTGCTGGCCCTGCAGTCCTGGCGGCACATGGGAACGGCGCAGCAGGAGCGCGAGACGATTTCACCGAGCCATTTCAGGAAGGTCGTGAATGCATGAGCAGCGCCAGCCAGCCCCTAGTCTCCGAACCTCAGACCGGTTTCTCCGGGGCAAGCCGGTTGGCCGTTTCCCGCGGTGGAGTAATCGGGCTGGTGCAGGATTACGGGGAGCTGACCAAGGCGGGCGTCACCTCGCTCATCATGATGACAGCGTGGTGGGGCTTTTACTTCGGCGCCTTCAAGTCGGGCGTATCGTCCATGTCGTGGACGCTGGTACACGCGGTCGCGGGGATTGGGCTGGTCGCGGCAGGAACGGCCGCGCTCAACGAGGCGATGGAACACAAAACCGACGCGCACATGCGGCGTACCGCCCTGCGTCCGCTGCCCGCGGGGCGCATGAGCCTGTTTCACGCGCTGCTCGCGGGCAGCGCCATGACCATTGGCGGCGCGCTCTACCTCGCGCTCGCCACCAACCCGCTCACCGGCGCCTTGACCCTGGCAACTTCAGCCATGTACCTGGCCGCCTACACGCCGCTGAAGAAAATCCATCCCATCTGCACTTTCATCGGCGCCATTCCCGGGGCCATGCCTGGGGTGCTGGGCTGGACCGCGGCGCGCAACCGCCTGGATTGGGAAGCCCTGGTGCTGTTCGGCATTGTTTTTCTATGGCAGTTCCCGCACTTTTTCTCCATCGCCTGGCTCTATCGCGAGGACTATGAGCGCGGCAGCATCCGCATGCTGCCGGTGGTGGAGGCCGATGGACGCTCCACCGTGCGCAACATAGTGCTCTACGCGCTGGCGCTGATTCCTGTCAGCCTGGCGCCGAGTTTCCTGGGAATGTCGGGACGAATCTACCTGGCGGGAGCCATGGTGATGGGCGTGGCCCTGCTGTGGTTTGGAGTGCGGCTGGCCCGGCTGCACCTGCCGCCCACGGCCGCGCGCTCCAAGGCCGCGGCCCGCCACCTGCTGCAGGCCACGGTTTTTTATTTGCCGCTGCTGTTCGCTTTGATGATGCTCAATACCGCGGCACGATAGAATGTCTTGTGACTCCGAAAGCCACTGAATTCGCCCCGGCGACGGGAACGGGCGCCGAAGCCGCCCCCAGCGCCGACCCCGCGGTTATCCTCGTAGACAATATTCGGCATCGTTATGACAGCCGGGTGGCTCTGGACGGCGTTTCTTTCCAGGTTCGCTCCGCCGAACTGTTTGGATTGCTGGGCCCGAACGGCAGCGGCAAGACCACCCTGTTCCGCATTCTTTCCACCCTGATGCTGCCTTCCGAGGGCCGGGCCTTGATCCTGGGCCGCGATGCAGCCAAAGATCCCAACGGGCTGCGGCGGCAGATTGGAGTGGTGTTCCAGGCGCAAAGCGTGGATGTGAAGCTCAGCGCCTACGAGAACCTGCGCCACCAGGGCCATCTTTACGGCCTGAGCGGGGGGATGCTGCGGGCGCGCATCCAGGAGATGCTGGGACGGGTGGGGCTGGCGGACCGCGCCCACGAGCGTGTGGAAACCTTTTCCGGGGGCATGCAGCGGCGGGTGGAACTGGCTAAGGGCCTGCTGCACCATCCTTCGGTCCTGCTGCTGGACGAACCCACCACCGGGCTCGACCCGGGCGCGCGCCGCGACGTTTGGCAGTACCTGCGCATTCTGCGCGACGAAGAACATGTCACAGTGATCGTGACCACGCACCTGATGGAGGAAGCGGAAAAGTGTGACCGCCTGGCCATCCTCAACCAGGGCAAGGTGGTGGCGCTGGGCACGCCGGCGGAACTGAAGCATGAGATTGGCGGCGACGTGATCCTGCTGGAGGCGGATAACCCGGAGTCGCTGGCGCAGCGTATCCGCGCGCGCTTTCCGGTGGAAGCTGCCGTGCTCGCCGGCAAAGTCCGCATCGAGCGCGAAAACGGCCACCGTTTCCTCACCGACGTGGTGGAGGCCTTTCCGGGAGAGATTCAGTCGGTTTCCGTCAGCAAGCCAACGCTGGAAGATGTGTTCATTCACCGCACCGGCCACCGTTTCTGGACGGAGGCCAACGGAGAGGCGCCAAAGCCGCAGAAGAAACATTAGCTGGGCGCCCAAGTGACGCCGGAGTCCGGCCTAGGGGGCAAAATGCTGGTATGGGTAGCGCTGTCGGTGGCACTGGGAGTGCTTCCCCTGGTAGGCATCGGGGAACTGTTTGCCAACGGCTTCTCCTTTACAGTGGGCGGTCTGTTCATGACCCTGATCCTGCTGGCCATGTCGGGGGTTTTTTTGCAGAACGCAGCCGCCAGCGTGCGGCGGGTTAAGGCGGCCAAGCAGGAGAAAACCGGCGCCGGCCCCTTGCAGGCGGCAAAAGCCGCGGCTGGCACGCAGAAAGGCAGTTAGTGGGAACTCAAAGTACAACTCTTCCGGTTCCCGCGCAGGCCCGCACCCTGGGCCTGCTCCCGGCCATGTCCCTATGGTGGCGCGAGGTGGTGCGCTTCTACCGCCAGCGCACGCGCGTGGTGGGCGTGATTCTTTCGCCGCTGCTGTTCTGGGTGGTGATCGGCTCCGGCTTTGGCACGTCATTTAGCGCCGGCAACGCCGCCGGCGGGCAGCATTACCTGGAATATTTCTATCCCGGCGCGCTCATCATGATCGTGCTCTTCACCTCCATTTTCACCATGATGTCGGTGATTGAGGACCGGCGGGAGGGATTCCTGCTCTCGGTGCTGGTGGCGCCGGTGCGACGCTCCGCCATCGTGCTGGGAAAGGTGCTGGGCGGCACCACGCTCTCCGCCGCGCAGGGGTTGATTTTCCTGGTGTTCGCGCCGGCCATTGGCGTGCATTTTGGCCTGGCGCAGTTTGGTTTGCTGGTGCTCACCGTATTTTTGGTTTCCTTCTCGCTGACCGCGTTGGGCTTTGCCATTGCCTGGCCGATGGATTCAACCCAGGCCTTCCATGCCATCATCAACTTGTTTCTGATACCCCTGTGGCTGCTGTCCGGGGCGCTATTTCCCCTGTCGGGAGCTTCGGGATGGCTGCGCTGGCTGATGCGTCTGAACCCGCTGACCTATGGGGTGGAGGCGCTGCGGGGATTGCTCTTCCCCGGCACCGGTTCGCTGGACTATTCCGTAGGAACTTCGCTGCTGATTCTGGGCCTTTTCACCGCGGCCATGTTCGGGCTGGCGTTTATGATGGCCAACCGGCGCACCACCAGGCCGGCGGCGTGATGCATTACACGAAATTTCAGTAGAGACGTAATTAATTACGTCTCTACCCCAGCTTAACTCCATGCTCGACTACAGCGCATTTCCCGCCATCAACGCCACGCTGAACGGCGCCAGCGCGGTGCTGATCGTGACCGGACGCGGGCTGATCAAGCGCGGCCGCGTCGCCGCCCACCGCGCCTGCATGATCGCCGCTGTGGCCGCCTCCAGCCTGTTCCTGGTCTGCTATCTCTACTACCACGCGCACGCCGGCGTGATCCACTTCCAGGGGCAGGGCCTGGTGCGCCCGGTGTATTTCTCCATCCTGATTACGCATACGATTCTGGCGGCGGCGATTGTGCCGCTGGTGATTATTACCCTGGCGCGCGCGTGGCGCGGAAACTTCGCTCGCCATCGCGCCATCGCGCGCTGGACGTTTCCGGTGTGGCTGTATGTTTCCATTACCGGGGTGGTCATCTATGTCCTGCTTTACCAGTTGTACGCGCCCGCTCCGGCGCTCACTTCTCTGCCGCCGCGGTAGCGTGCCTGAGGGGTAAATTCGGACGGTGTATGATGCCAGTCGAGAGCCATGTCCATCGTTCGCTTGAAAATTGATATTTCCGGCACCCGGGGCGACGAGGCCTGGCGCGGGCTGAAGCAGTTCGACCAGATTCAGAGCGCCGCTTTCGGGCCGCGATTCGGCAGCAGCGGTCCCTGCCGCCACCCCCAGGACGCGCCCCACGGCAAGGGGGAGTGGATGGGCGCGGAAATCCGCCTGCAAACGCCGTTGCTGGCGCAGTACGCCGTTTCCCATTACCTGGAACAGAATCGCGTGCTCGACGCCGACGTGCTGGAAGAGGCCCAGCCGGCCTAGAGTTGCATCCCATGAGCACTCCCCCACCACACACGCCATCCGATACGCCCGAAGCCACGCTGGAGCAGGATTCGTCGCGAACCCGGCGGCCGCGCATGTCGTTTCGCACCCGGCTGCTGTTCTTCGGCGTTGCCTGGCTGATTGTGCTCATGCCCTTCCTGTTCTGGTGGAGCACCTGGTTTGGGCGCACGCTCTCGGACGCGCAGATTAACCAATATCTGCACGACACCAGCAAGCCGCGGCACATCCAGCATGCGCTGGTGCAGCTGTCGGAGCGCATGTCGCGCCATGACCCGGTGGCCAGAAAGTATTATCCCGACATGGTGGCGCTGGCCAATAACCCGTCCGCCGAGATTCGCAACACTGACGCCTGGGCGATGGGTCAGGACACATCGGTGCCGGAATTCCACCAGACTCTGCTGAAAATGCTGCAAGACCCCGCGCTCACGGTGC
>DASVBI010000613.1:0-4717 GCA_036375915.1 Terriglobales bacterium
GCCTCAATTTCCCTCACCTCGGTGCGCGTCCAGTTCAGCGGATTGAAAATCATCACCGGCACGCCCGGTCCTTCCGTGTTGATGTGCGCCGCGATTTCCCGCAGCGAGCCTTGCGTAACCTCGCCGGCCGCGCGCCGCACGTCGCGCAGGTTGCGGGCCGCATCCAGGTAATTCACCGCGATGCCGGAGCCCGGCATGATGTCATGAAAGTGGTCGAACAGCAGCCGCTTCCATGCCCGCTCCATTTCCGGCAGCGGGTATGGGCGGCCCTCCAGCATGGCCAGCGAGGCGAACTTCTCCGCGTCCAGCATGGCTTCCTCGCTCTGCCGGATGCGCCGCTTGGTCTCCGCCTGCGTGGTAAACACTCCCCGGTGATACTGGAAATAAAGTTCTCCATCCCAGGTGGGCACCTTCATGGTGGGCAGCTTTTTCTCCAGGCCGGCGAAGAAGTCCTTGGCCGTGCTGAACTCCAGGTGCGGGTAAACCACGCCCGGCTTCATCAGTTGCTCAGCGCTGTCCAGCATGGTGCGCGTGGGCCCGCCGCCGTGGTCGCCCACGCCGTACAGGTGCATCATCTCCTCCGGCGGGTCGGTCACCTTGGGGCCGTAAATGGATGGCATCCACACCGACAAATCCTGCGCCATCTTGTCGGCGTCAATGCCGCCCGCGTAATCGTGGGGGAAATAGGTCAGCAGCTTGCTTCCGTCGGGCGCTTCCCACCAGAACAGCTTGTAGGGGAAGGTGGTGTAATCGTGCGCCCATAGCAGCTTCTGGGTAACGAAGTAATCCATCCCGGCTTTCTTGTAGATCTGCGGCAGCTGCCAGTTGTAGCCGAACGAATCCGGGTTCCACCCGATGTTGGTTTCCACGCCGAAGTTTTTCAGGAAGTACCGGTTGCCCACCAGGATCTGCCGCACCAGCGATTCGCCCGCCGGCATGTTCAGGTCGGGCTCCACCCACATGCCGCCTATGATCTCCCAGCGCCCTTCTTTCACCCGCTGCTCGATCTGCTGGAACAGGTCGGGATATTTTTCCTGCATCCACTGGTAGGCGCGCGCCGACGACATGGTGAATTTGAACTCGGGATACTCGCGCATCAGGTCGAGCGCGCTCTGAAACGTATTGCGCACCACTTCCACGGTTTCCGCCCACGGCCACAGCCAGGCCATGTCAATGTGCGAATTGCCCACCGCGCGAATCGTGAAATTCTGCAGCCACGGCCTCAACCCCTCAAGCCGGCTCTGCGCCTGCCGCAGCGAGGCGTCAAATGCTGCCTGGTCGCCCTGCTCCAGCGGCGCGAAGTCAATCGCCTTCACCGCCGCCGCCAGTTGCTGTTCGTGCTCCGCTTTGCTCTCGGAGTAGGCAGCTATCAGCGGCTGCGCGGACAGAATCTCCAGCCGTAGCAGGCTGGGATCGGGACGCCCGGCCGCGGGCTCTACCGTCAATTCGCTGCGCGCCAGCCGCGTGGGCGCGGTGGTCGCATCCGCCCGCACCGCGATCAGATACCTCTGCCCCGGCTGGGCCTTTTCCGTCAGCGCCATCGGTTGCTGCATTTCTTCCGTGCCGTGGTAGACGATGGAGCCGTTGGAAAACACGGTCAGCGTCATGGGGCCGTCGCTCTGCAGCCTCAAGTCGAGCTTTACCCGCGCCCCGCGCAGGTCATAGCCGTTGATCTTCGCGGGTATTTCAATCCAGCGCCGCAGCACCCGCGCCCCGTTGGTCCAGGTGTCGCCCACTTTCATGGTCGCCCAGCCGGCGTCGTCCAGCGCCGGGTCTTCGGGATGGGGCACGTCGGCGTGAAACCGCCACTGTGCTTCCGGCAATTTAGTCAGCGACTCCAGCCGGTCCAGCGTGCCCTGGTAGGGATTCGCCGGCTCGGAAGCCCGTTGGGCTGAGGCAACACTGAGGCAGTAGCAAATAACAAAAAAGAAAGCGCAGATTCGTTTCATCGAGTGCGTCCGTTTCACAAGGCGGCCGAATTCCGAACTGGACATTGTAAAGCCGCCTTTGTGCCCTCTGGGCTTGATCGGTGCGGATTCCAAGCCAGCCTGCAGCCTGAGCAGTGCCGCCGTACTGCTCTGTGACGCGCGTCACCTCCCAATTGTGCGGCGCGCGCGAAAATAGTCAGTTTGGAGCTTCCCCCCGGGGAAATCCGCCAGAGGGCATCAGCCATGGAACCATTCTCATTCCACCTCTTCGTCTGCACACAACAGAAACCCGAGGGCGTACCCTCCTGCTCCGCCACCGGTTCCTCCGGCATCCTGCAAGCGCTGGACCGCGAGTTGCACAACCAGGGCTTAGCCGCCTCAACCCAAATCACCACCTGCGGCTGCCTCGGCCTTTGCGACGAAGGCCCCATAATGCTCGTCTACCCAGGCGGCACCTGGTACCGCCGCTTAAAGCCGGAAGACATTGCGGAAATTGTCGCCTCGCATCTGCGCTCGGCAAAGCCTCTGGCCCGCCTCGCCTGGAGCGACGCCCAGGCCATGCAGGCGATGATCGCGGAACACGGCGTAAAGTATCGCGCCATGCTGCAAGCCCGGGACGAGTCCGGCGCCCTGCCTGACGACCTCTATGAAATGATTCGCGGCTTCATGCCCAGCCGCGCCGTCCTCACCGCGCTGGAATTGGACATCTTCACGGCCCTGGGCGAAGGCGGCTCAGCCGCCGAAGTTGCCGGCAGAATTCATGCCGACCCCCGCGCCACGGAGATGCTGCTCAACGTTCTGGTCAGCCTCAAGCTTTTGCAGAAGAGCGGCGGCCGCTTCGCCAACACCGCCCTCTCCCGCCGCTATTTCAAGGAAGGCTCGCGCGACAACGCACGTCCCGCGCTGCTGCACACCGCTAATTTGTGGCGGCGCTGGTCCACCTTGACGGCTGCGGTTCAAGCCGGCACGGCGGTGGATACCGCCGCCCGCAACGGCGACGGCACCGAGACCTTCATTGCCGCCATGGACCACAATGCGCGCGAGCGCGCGCGCTACGTGCTGGCTGCCGTGGGAGCCGGCGGCATCCGGCGCATGCTCGACCTGGGCGGCGGCTCTGGCGCCTACTCCATTGCCTTCGCTCAGGCCAACCCGCGGCTGCGGGCGGAAATTCTCGATGCTGCTGAAGTACTGCCGCTCACCCAGGGGTACATTCGCCAGGCCGGAGTAGAGGAACGTGTGGTCACTCGCGCCGGCGACATGCTCACCGCCAACCTGGGGACAGACCACGATCTTGTTCTCATGTCCGCCATCTGCCACATGTTCTCGCCCCAGGAGAACCAGCAACTCTTCGCCCGCGCCTGCCAGGCGCTGGCTCCAAAAGGCCGCCTGGTGATTCAGGACTTCATCCTGGAGCCCGACAAAACCAGCCCCCGCTTTGCCGCCCTGTTCTCGCTCAACATGCTGGTGGGCACGCGCGCGGGCAGCGACTACAGCGAACCGGAGTATGCCGATTGGCTGCGCCACGCCGGCTTCGCCGAGGTGCGCCGCGTCCGCCTCCCCGGACCCACGGGATTGATGGTTGGCATCAGGGCCTAGCTCATCGCCAGCGGGTTGCCGCGATTGAGCCCGTTTCATCATCACGCTGCCGGTTTGCTCTGGTTCCGTTTCACGGCTTCGGCCTGCGCTCCTCGGATCTCCACTTCCTTCTGTTCTTTGCTGATCTCCACCCGCTCTTTCTTCAGGTCCAGCCGCAGGTGGCCGTAAAGGCTCATGTATTGGTTGGCCACCCAGACCAGCGCAAAGCCGCCGATGATGTATCCTCGCCAGTCCTGGTAAAGCAACTTGTAGCCGGTGATTCCCACGAAGAAGGCGGCCACGTAATGGCTGAAGCAGTATTCGCAGGTGAACAGGTAGAAGAACTTGCGGCGCAAAAAACTGCGCGCATCGCGGCTCTGTTCCAGGCAGTAGTCGCGTGGCTCGCTGAAAATCTCCTCGTGGGTTACGGTCCAGGCAATGCAGGCGACGGGAAACGCCATCACGAAAAGCCACACTACTTGGGTCCCGACGGCCATCTTGGATTCGATGCGCCTTCGAGACCGTATTCTGCCAGCCAAGGAACCAATCAACTTCCAATGGAGAGCGTGTTTTTAAGAGCGTGCCTCGAAAGGGCGGCCTTCAGGCCATCCAAAACAGCCGAGCTACAGACGCGGCTTTAGTCGGCGAGGGGGAATCGCAGCCCAATTACTCAGACTTTCCCTAATCAATCCCTCTGTGCCTCTGTGTCTCTGTGGCGGGTTTCAATCTCTTTCAGCACGCGCGCAATGTCGTTCTCCTGAAAAAGCCGGATGCCGGCAATCCCCGCAGCGCCCGCCTCCAGGCAGGCGACGGCATTCTCCAGGCTTATCCCGCCCAGGGCCAGCACCGGCATGCATCCGGCGGGAAGGGCAGCTTCAATGCCGCGGGCCGGCACCCGGCCACACACCTCCCGCAGTGCGGCAAGACCCTGTCCGGGAGCACCCGACTTTTCAAATACCGGGCCGAAAACCGCAAAATCGGCGCCGTGCGAATCCGCCAGGCGCACTTCCGCAAGCGCGTGGCAGGAGACCCCAATCACCGCGGCCGGCATCCCCGCCTTGTTGAATATGAATCGCGCCTCGCTGGCGGCGATATCTTCCGAACGCAGGTGCGCCCCGTCCGCTCCCGCCGCAATCGCGATATCCACCCGCGAATTGATCAGCAGACGGGTGCGCTTGGGGCCGGCATTTTCCCCCACCAGGCGCGCCGCCTCA
>DASVBI010000642.1:0-4607 GCA_036375915.1 Terriglobales bacterium
GGCCACCCGGCTGGTTATCTGGCTGGTGACTTGCGAGGCGACCACTGATTCCGCGCCCAGTGTGCCGGGCGTGGGATTGGCCGCTGCCGCCTCGCTGGTGCTGCCGAAAGCCAACAGGTGGATGATGTCGGCCGGCGGCAGCGCCGGAACCGAGGAATAGTTCGTGTGCATCCGGTCCACCGGCCCTTCAAACCGCAGATAGATCTGGTATTGCTGGATGGTGGTGTTGGCGGAGACGTTCAGCACTGGCTCGGTGCGCAGGGGGTTGGCGAACTGAATCGTGCCCCCCTCCAGCACATAGCGATTCCCCATGAAAATGATGTCACCGCCGTTGAGATTGACGCGCCCGAGAATTACCGGGTCGGCCGCCGTACCGCGGACTTGCAGATGGGCCGCCGCCTCCAGGCTCAAGGTACGGCTCACCAGGTTCACGCCGGTGGTGGATTGCACCGCCACGTTCAGGTGCAAGTCTTGCGCGAAGCTGCCGCCTGGCGGTGGCGCGGCCTCGCTGCCGGTGAACTGACCCAGGAAGTTACCCAAATCGAAACTGGGAGTGAAAGAGAGATTGGTTATGTGCACTTGCCCGCCGAGCAGAGCCGCCTTCCGCGTTCCAACCAAGGTCAGATTGAGATTCAGGCCCTCGCGCATGCCCTCAGGATAGAGCAGGCGCAGGCCTTCGCCGGCCATGGCCAGATCAAAACGGAAGCTCGGCCTGTAGATCAGCCCGCCTGAAGCTGTCACCCTGCCGCCCCCCACCGTGCCCTGGAAATGCGTAATGTCCAGGCGGTCGCGGGTGAGGGTCAGCACGCCGTTGCCGTTTTCCAGCCCGATGGGCACGCTGCTGGAAGCCAGGTTGGCTTTAATAATCTGCACCTGCCCTTGAATGTTAGGTTTGGCCCGCGCGCCGTAAGAATTAATGTTGAGGCGCAGTTCTCCTGAACTGGTGATGTCGGGGGAGAACAGCTGCGCGATCTGCAGGTTGATGTTCCCCAGCAGCAGCATGGAAGCGGGCGCCGCGCTGTTGGTGGGAATGGTGGCCTGCATCTGCAGATCGGTATCGGTGCCGCGGATGCTGGTGCGTTGCAGCCTCAGCACGCCATTGACGAAATCAATATGAATAGGATTGGCGGCGCCTAATTGAATCGTGTTCTTGTAGTTCACCTGCAGCACCGGGATGGTGGCATGGGCGTTGAGGGCGGAGCGGTTCTGCAGCGGACCCTCCAGGGTGGCGTGCAACTCGATCTGTCCGGAGACATCAGCCGCCTGGCTGGGCGCGTAAATAGCCAGAACCGGCTGCAATGCCACCCTGGTGGTGTCCAAGGCAGCCGTGGTGTAGTACGCGCCTGTCAAGTTCACGCGCGCGTGGGCACTGATGGCGGTGCCAATCACCTGCGAGTTCACCGCCACCGTGGCCACATGATTGGCAACGTTGGCCTGCAGCACCAGCGCTTTGACCGCCAGATTCTGAATGGTCAGTTGCGGCGCCTGCAGCGTCGCCGTCAACTCTGGATTGTGGAAGCTTCCCTGCCCGCTGGCGGTCAGATTCACCACGCCTGAGACCGGCATGTTCCGAGCTTTGACTTCCTGCAGCTGCGCCAGCTGGATGCCGATAGCATGCAGTTGCGTGCTGAAGGTCTGCGCTCGCGGATTCACCACAAACGTCGCCTGCGCCAATCCCGCTTTCGGCAGCTGCAAGCCGAGATTCCCCTCAACTTGCGTGCCGTTTCCCTGGAATTGCAGCGTGGCCGATTGCACGGGCTGGCCCTCCACTTGCGCCCTGGTCAGCCTGATGTTGCCCTGGCCGGTGGGACTTAGCTCCGTACCCTGGAGCGAAACATGCAGTGAGAGCGTCCCGAAGGCAGGCAATTGCTTGCCGGCCGTGCGCGTCAGATTCTCCAAGTCAAGCTGCGAGCCGTTCACCGCCACCTGCAGCGGGCTGGAAGAAGAAAATTTCCACTGATTAAGCCCAACTCCCAGGCTGAAGGCTATGCGTCCTCTGCCGGGCGCTTGCAGCAGGCCATTCTGCAGGCCCGCCTGCGCAGGCGAAGCGGCTACGTTTGTCCGCAGCGACTTCCATGCGCCTCCATTTACGCGCAAATTGCTGGCCGTCAGTACCCCCTGCAGCTGTGGCCGGGCAGTGGAGCCGCGCACCGTACCCACAAAGTTGCCTTGCCCGTAGAGACTGAGTTTCCCGGCCAAGCTCGCCGGCAGAAAGCTGCTCAACTCTTGCAGGTCATTGAACCTCAGGCTCAGGTTCAGTGCTGAGCGCGTGCTCAGAGTTCCGTTCAGAAGAATCGAGGCGCCCGGGGTGCGTATGTAACTGGAAGCCAGGGCCAGAGTCTTGTTCACAGCCGCATATCTCGCGCGGACGTCGCCGCTGAGCGGAACGCGTTTGCTCACGCCCCGCGGCTGAATACTGCCCTGTGCGGTGGCGGCCACGTTGGCTACCAGGTCATTCAGCGTTTTTCCCCAGGCGGCATTGAGCTTGAGGTTGGCGGCGCCTGTAAGGCTCAGGTCTTTGATTGCCGCAGAGTTGCTGGCCGCGGTCAGAGCGCCCAGCGAAACCTGGCGCAGCGCCGCATTCACCCGCGAATGTGTGGCGCCGGTAACATTGGCCATGGTCGCATTGCCCGTAAGCTGGCCCCCCAGCAGCAGGCCACTGAGATTGGTGACGTACAGATTGCCCTTGCTCAGCCGGTAGTCGGCGCTCAGATTGCGCAGACTACCCCGGAAGCTGCTGCTGTTCATTCGCAGAAGCGGGCTGCTTAGCGCACCGGTAATGGTTGCCGCGTCCAGCAGGGCGACGCTGGGCCGGCTTTGATACTGCATGGCGCCCGCCAGGCGGATTTCCCCAGCGGGCAGCGAGGGATTTTTTATGATTTGCCGGAACTGCATTGTATCCAGAAGCGCCGTATAGTTCCCCTCCAGCCGCGGGTGCGCGTAATCGCTGAGGGTTGCCGCCAGCACAAATTGCGAGCGGCCGCTGCTCAGAACCGCGCGCTGCAGGATGAAGCGGTCAGCAGAGGCGATGAAGCTGGCTTGCAAATCGTGGGGGATGGGATGGTAAGTCCCCGTCCGCAGGTGGCCGTTGCTGTAGCTCAGGGTGCCGGCGTAGCTGCGGTCGGAGGTGTTGAAGGCCGATTGGATCAGCAGGTTGTGCAGGTCGGCGCTGAGCACGCTCTTGCGGTTGTTGTAGTAAACCTCGCCCCGGTCCAGCACGGCATGTCTCACCCCCAGGTCGAACACGCTGCTGTGGCTCTGCCCGCCGCTGCTTTTCATTTTCGGCAGATTGTCCCTTCCACGCCGGTCCACGAACACTCGCGCCACTGGATGGTCAAGAGTTAGAGAATTGAGATACCAGTGGCGCTGAAGCAACGAAGTGACGTGCACCCCCACCGCGATGTGGTCTGCCTGAAGCAGCGGCGGAGTCTGGTAAGGGGGCGCTCCGTACACAGTTACGTCGTACAGATCCAACAGCGGGCTGATACCGGAAAAGTGGAGGGCAAAGTTGCCCACCCTGACTTGTGTGCCCAAAGAAGCCGTCACCCTCTTCTCCGCCGTGTTGAGGATGTAGCCGTGGACCGTGTTGCTCTTCAGAAGCACGACCACGCCCACCACCACGAGCACAATCACCACCAGCGCGCCAATGCCGACCCAGCGCAGAACTTGGCGCCAGAGATGCCTCCGCAGCGGTTCAGGCGGCCGGTAAGCGGGCGGCCGCTGGCTGCGCTCAGGAGGAATCGGGGGTACGGGTGCAGCGCTCAAAATGCTTGTCCTATGGTGATGAAGTATTGTGTTGCTTTGATTCCCGGCTGCGGATTCAGGTTGTGGCCCAGGTCAATGCGGATTGGCCCCACCGGGGTCTTGTAACGCAGGCCGATACCGAGGCTGTTCGTATAATCGTCCCCGAAGTGGTGGAAGCCGATGCGCTGGTAAACATTGCCGCCATCGTAAAACGGCACCACCCCCAGGTTCTTGTGCACCAGGGGCAGGTCATAGTTGATGGGAATGCGGAACTCGGAATTGAGCAGGAACAACTGGTTGCCCCCTACGGGAACGGTGATGAAGGCGCAGGTCGAAGACACTCCCGGAGTGCCGCAAGCCGGTATGGTTTGCTGCGGGCCGGCGCCATTCAGGGGAAAACCGCGCAGCGTGCCGCCGCCGCCGGAAAAGAACTTCTCGCTCAGGGGCACGTGGCTGTTGCCAAAAGGCTGCTCCAGCCCGATGCGGATGCTATTGGCCCAGATAATGCCGCGGAAGATGTCCTTATAGTAGGCGGTTTGCATCATCAGGCGGGCAAAGCTGAAATTCGACCCCAACGCGCTGGGGTTGAAGCCCAGCTCATAGGTCTCATAAATCCCCTTGTGGGCGTCTAGAGAATTGTCCCGCGTGTCGCGAACAAAACTGGCCGACACCGTGGAAAGGCGCACATGCCGGTCGGAGGCGGGCACCAGGCCGGGAATGAGCAGACGCGTCAGCCCGGTCTCGCTGAAGTTGTAGCGGACAAACAGGTTGTCAGTTTGATCGCTATTCAAGGGGCGCTGAAACTGCAACCCGGTGTTCCCCTGGCGCGAAGTGAAAATAGGATTCTCGCTGTTGTGCTCTCC
>DASVBI010000675.1:0-4430 GCA_036375915.1 Terriglobales bacterium
GCAAGGATGTGGACGCGGTGATCGTGGCGGTCACCGACCATCACCACCGCAAAGTGGTGGGGACGCCTGCGCGGCGGGCAAGGACGTGTACTGCGAGAAGCCCATGTCGCATACGGTGGAAGACGGCTTCGCCATGATTGACGCGGTGCACAAGAACAAGCGCATCCTGCAGGTGGGCAGCCAGCGGGTGAGTTCCATTCTCTACGCCAAGGCGAAGGAGATCTACGACTCGGGCAAGCTGGGGCAGGTGGATTGCATTGAGGCGTACTGGGACCGCAACACGGCGAGCGGAGCCTGGGTGTATCCCGTCCCCCCGGACGCCAGCGCGCAGACCATAGACTGGAACGCGTTCCTGGTGAACGCGCCCAAGCGGCCCTTCGATGCGGTGCGCTTTTTCCGCTGGCGCTGCTTTGAGGACTACGGCGAGGGACTGGCCGGCGACCTGTTCGTACACCTGATTTCCGGGATTCACTTCATTACCGGGACCAACATGGTGGCGGAGCGGGCGCAAAGCAGCGGCGGGCTGTTCCGCTGGAAGGATGGGCGCGACTTCCCCGACCTGATCGAAACCTTTTACGACTATCCCCACTTCCGGGTGATGGTGCGCTGCAATCTGAACAATGAGGGCGGGGAGTTCATCGGGTTCTACGGAACCAAAGGCACGATGATCATCAAGGATTCCAGCCTGACCTACACGCCGCAGGACACGCGGCCACAGCCGGAGTCGTATTCGATTTATGGCTGGCCCAAGCGGCTGCGCGACGAGTATCTGAAGCAGTGGGCGCAGGAGCACCCGGAGCCGGAGCCGCTGCACTTCAGCGTGGACGAGGACGCGGAAAGCTTCACCGTTCCCAAAGCCTACAGCGACGTTTCCGACCACCAGGCCAACTTCTTCAACGCAGTGCGCACGCGTAAGCCGGTAGTGGAGAATGAAATTTTCGGCAACAACGCGGCGCTGGGCTGCCACCTGGCCAATTACTCCTACTTCAACAAAACCATCGCGGTGTGGGACGGGGGAGCGAAGAAGATCAAAGCGTAGAAGACAGTTGAAGGTTCGGAAGGTTTCAAGTTTCGCAGGTTTCAAAGTTTCGGGGAGCCGCTCCTGGAGCTTTGAAACCTGCTTTTTTATTTGACGACCATCACCAGCTTGGTGGTGCGGGTGACGGTGCCGGAAACCGCCGAGACGGTGATGTTATAGGTGCCGGCGGGCGTGAAGGGCGGAATGGTGGGCTTGCTATTGGAACTGCTGCAGGCAGGCTGCAACACGGTGAACAGCAGAATCAGCCCCAGTATCAGGATACCGGCTGAGCGTTTGCGCCGGCGCTGGTCTGCGCCCACAGAAAAGCCGAGGAAGGCGATGCCGCCGAGCGGAAGCAGGAGGGCATACGTTGGCCGCAAATTGTGTCTGAACAAAAAGGCGGTCGGGAGGCCGGGCGGGAGCGCAGTTGTGGAAATAGTAAGAGATGAGGTTACGGGGGTGGCGCCTGGGACCACCGGATCGGTGGAGAAGGCGCACATGGCGGCCGTGGGCACACCGGCAGAACACTTCAAGGAAACGCCGTTAGGAAACGTGGCGCCCTGAGGCACGGGGCTCACGGTGACGGTGTAGGTTGCCGCCTGTCCGGCGGGCGTGTTGGCGGTACCGGGACTCACAGAAACCGCGAAGTCATTGACGGAGGTGCTGGCGCCGGCGGAGACACTGCCGGAACTCGAACTGCTGCTCACGCTTCCGGTGTCGCTCAGCGGACCCGCCGCAGTACCGGCGATGTGCACGGTGACGGTAGCGACGGCGTTCACCGCCAACTGCCCCAGGCTGCAGGCCAGAGTGGAACCGGCGGGCGCAGAGCAGGTGCCCTGGCTGGTGGCCACGCTCTGGTAGGTGCCGTTGGTGGGCAAGGTGTTGGTGAAAACGATGGCGGTGGCGATGTCCGGGCCCTGATTGGTGATGGTGAAGGTAAAAGCGGCGGGGTTGCCAATGCCGACCGGATTGGGAGTGGCGACGGCAGACAAGGCTAGAGTGCTGACCCCGGTGAAATGAGCGACGAAAGCGTCGCTGCCGCCTTTGAAGGCGGCCTGGTAAACCCCCGCGGTGGCCAAGCCGCTGGAACCGGTCTCTCCCGCCACATAAGGGTTGCCGTCAACGTCCAGTGCAATGCCGGTGCCGCGGTCCGTGCCGCTGCCACCCAGGTAGGTAACGAGTTGGGCGGTGCCGCTGACGTCAAACTCGCCGACAAAAGCATCCATCCCGCCACCATTGGCCGCTTGCGTGGGCCTTACAGTGTTCAGGTTGGCGGAAGTGGTGGAACCGGTCACGAAGGTGTTCTGGTTGGCATCCACCGCAATGGCCAGGCCGGAATCGTCGCCGCTGCCGCCGAGGTAGGTGGACCAGATCAGGGTTCTTCCGGCCGAGGCCAGTTTGCTGACGAAAGCGTCGGTGGCGCCGCCGAATGCGCCCTGGTAAATTGCGCTGCCGGTGGCGGCCTGCACAGGAAAGTTATTGGAACTGGTGGAGCCGGTGACATAAGCGTTGCCGGCGGAATCGGCAGCCACGCCATTCCCTATATCGGTGCCATTGCCGCCCAGGTAGGTCAAAAAGAGCGCTGGGAGGGTGCCATTGGGATTGAGCTTGGCGACGAAGGCGTTCTCTGTGCCGTTCAGAGCGGACTGGTAGGCATTCACCACGGGCATGTCGGTGTAGTTGGTGCCGCCGGTGATGTAAGCGTTGCCGCTGGGATCAACGGCAATGCCTCCGCCGCTGGTGAGGGCAGGGCCGCTGTTGGGCGTATTTCCGCCCACGTATGTGGAGTACACCAGACTGGAGTTGCCCTGCTTGGAGGTGTTGAGCTTGGTGACGAAGAATTCGCTGGCACCGGTCAGACTGCCGGGCTTTGCAACCTTGGCGAAATCGGAAGAGAGCGTGGTTCCGGTAACGAATACCGTGCCGGGAAGGGGTCCAACGGCCACGCCACTGGCCGTATCAGCATTGCTGCCCGCTAAGTAGGTGGAATAAACCAGAGCGCTGCCGCTGCTGTTCAACTCGGTGAGGAAGACGTGATTGTTCGCGCTAACAGGGGGCTTCTGGTAAGCGCTGGCGGAAGTGACCGGGAAATCGGCTGAGCTGGTGGTTCCCGCTACATACACATTGAAACCTTTATCCACGGCGACGCCTGCAACTGCGTCGGTGCCCGTGCCGCCCAGGTAGGTGGAAAAATAGAGGGCGGTGCCGGCGGAGTTGAACTTGCTGACGAATGCGTTGGTGGCGCCTTTGAGGGTGCCCTGATAGGGAGTAAGGGTAGGAAAGTCGGCAGAATTGGTGGCGCCGGCCACGTAAGCGTTGAAGGCCGAATCCACCGCCACCACGGGAGCAGTCTCGTTCAGGGAGCCACCGAGATAGCTGAAATAAGCCAACTGGGGATCAATGACCAGGGCACGGCTGCGGTCGTATCCGGCGAGGGCAAAGCCCACCCGGTTCCCGGCTTCCAGAATGTAGCGCGCGGCCACCGGGTGTTTTCTGTTGCCGGCCTGCTGATACACCTGGGGACGGCGCAATTGGACGGCGCCGCCGGGCAAATGCAGCAGCAGGTCGCCGTTGGAATCGAGAGCGAGGGCCTGCGCTCCGTGCACCTCGAAGCGAATGTGGCTGGGGTCGGCGCCGGGGGCGACCACGAAGTCATATTCCAACTGCTGCCGCCGGCCGTAGTAAACCAGGTCCACACCGGGATAAATGCCGCGATAGTGAACGCGGGCGTAGTGCGGCACATTGGTGTGCCAGTGGCGGGGATTTTCACCCAGCAGATAGTTGCTGACGCCCTGCAGCTGATCAGAGGCGGTTGGCTGCGCCGCTGGATTGCTGCCCAGCAGTTGCAGGCTCAGGGTGCGGAATCGGGGGTGGGCAGCGGGCTCGCGAACCAGCAGCAGGGCGCGGTCGGCGGTGAGAAACAGGCCATAACCGTGGCCACGCGCGAAAAACTTTACCTGGGGATCGCTCTGGCCAAGGTTGGGCTCAAAGCTGAGGGGCAGCCGGGCGTAACTCTGCAGCACACGACGGTGGGATGACACATGCTGGAGGAGCGCCGGACGCGCAGGTTGTACCAGGGAAGCGGGGCTCACTCCGCCACCAGCCCAGACCAAACTCAACCCCGCCACGGTCAAGAAAATGAATTGCGGCACCACAATTCGGTACAGCACAGAGCCCGCTTTCGAAGCCCACTTCAAGTCCACACATTCCTCCGCATGCAGCGAGGTTCCAGGGAAAAATCGAGCACGCGCTCCCGCGAAATAAGCGCAGGCGTGAAGACGCTAAACCTGTCACCAGATTGGGAGAAGCCTTTGATACTTATCATCCGGCAGCTACGGCGGTCAAGGGCCGGGGGCTTGGTCAAAGGCGCCGCGGGCAGAAGGCAAGATTTGTAAGCCCGGACAGCAAGAGC
>DASVBI010000710.1:0-3814 GCA_036375915.1 Terriglobales bacterium
GGCGTCGCGTACGTGGTCCTCGCCGTTGTGCACCGCCATGATCACGGAAACCGTGGGCATCATGATGCCGCGCTCTCCGTCCGGCGGCAGGCGTAAATCATTCCCGTCGACTGACCCGTGGTTGACGACAGCACGACGAAGCCCTCGCCGGCGAGGGCCTGCACCAGTTCTGTGGGGCCATGCTTGTGCCACTCGATCAGGAAGACGTCCACCTGGTGCAACAATCCCTCGCGCTGCATGGCGGCAACGATCCGGTACTCACATCCCTCGCAGTCCGTCTTTACAATCAGCTCGGCGGCTGGGTGCTCTGACCGTAATTCGCGGATCACGTCGCTTGCGCTGCGAACCCTTACCGTGACGCGGCTCAGGTCCTCGATGCGATGAGTGCGCCGAAATTCCGCTGACGGTCCGTCCACTCCGGCGACTCCCCGCCAGCCCGGCGAGTAGTGGAAAGTCATCTCTCCGGCGGTGTCACACAGTCCGTAATTATGAGCCTTGATCTTGACCGCCAATTCGGGATTTCGCTCGAGGTTGCCCAATGCCCTGTCGTAGGTCGCAGCCACAGGTTCGTAGGCCCATACCGCCGCCACCCGCGGCTGGGCCGCAAACTGCAAACTCGTAAAGCCTACATTCATGCCGATGTCCAGCACCACGGCGCCCGGGGCACTCGGAATCAGGTTGTAAATTCCGTCCGCAACTACCTCTCTCAGGATGAAGAGTTCGTCCTCGTTCTCTACCGGCACCCTGAAAAACGGGGTTTGGGCGATGATTTCGTTGCCCACATTTGCGAACTGAACTCCCGCGCGCTGCAAAACACGGGCATGCCACAACCCGGCCAGCAATCCGTGGTGAGCAGGCCCGAGATTAATTCCCAGGTCCGCAACCCGGTATACGCGGGTTGCACTCGTGTACCCAACTTCCGCAGGATGAACGCAACACTCCGCCATCTTGCTCGCCGCGTCATAGCTCCCGACGTAGCATAAATTGCGCAGCATCCGGCCTTGTCTCACAATAGTTGAAAGCAGCACGTGTTCTTCGCTCAGGTCCGGCCCGGGCATCAGCGCTCGAGCCTTCCATAATGCCGTGAACTAAGACCTGCACTGGCGGCAAGAAGATACAAAGAAAGCGCCAGCGAAGGCGGTCCCCCTGCCGGCGGAGTTTCGGTAACCTCGGTTTCTTTCAAAATGTGGTAACGATTGCCGCTCGCTGGATGTCCAAATCCAGAGAAGCTACCGCAGGGAGTGACGGCGGCTGGGAGTCCAAGAACAAAATACAAAGGAGTAACAGGCAAGTCAGCCTTGCTTCGTAGGAAGTCAGCCTGCGGCAGCAGTGCGCTGCGCCCAGACCTGTGCACGAAATATCGATCGAGGGCTATTGCAGACCGCCAAACAACCCCGAAGCGCGATTCAGAACCGCTCCGACTGGCCCCGCCAAAACCCTCGACCCGTGGTTCGCAATCCGAAATACGTGGTCCTGCTGGCCTTGTTCCTGGTTGTTGTTTTTTGGAAAGCGGCTTTGACCCGGCAGTACACCATTTTGGCCTGGTCAGACTCCGCCGGCCAAACCTACCCCTGGTCGCAGTACATTGCGGCAACTCTACACCGTCACAGCTTTCCCTTCTGGGATCCGTTCACCGATGGGGGGCGTCCGTTCGTGGGCGAGGCACAGACGGCGGTGTTTTACCCGCTCAACCTCGCCATGGCTGCGCTCCCGTTGAACCGGCGGGGATTGCTTCCCGTGAGCTACATTACGGCCTTTGTGCTGTTGCATTGCTTCCTCTCTTCCCTTTTCACCTACCTGCTGGCCCGCCGCTTCGGCCTCTCACGATTCGCGGCTCTAATCGCCGCGGTGGCATATACCTATTCCGGATCCGTGGCCCGGCGTTCTTTCGCTCAAATTAACCTGTTTTACGGCACAACCTGGATTCCGGCTGTTTTCCTCTGCTACTTCAAGGCCCTGGCCGAAAAACGCGTTTTGAGACGGCTGATCTTTGCCAACCTGGGAGGACTCTGCCTCGCCCTGACATTTCTGGCGGGACACCACCAACCACCTCTCTATTGCGGCATTGCCCTGGGGTTCACCGCCGCCATTCTATGGTTCCGGGACAAGCAAGACGAAGACGGCGGCGGAATAGTTTCCCCCCGCCGTGCCTTGGTCGTTGTAACGGCCCTCGTTTTTGTGTTCGCAGGGTTGTATTCCGCGCCCCAACTTATCCCTTCCTATCAATACGCCTCGCGAGCCTATCGCTGGGTGGACGTGGGCGAAAATCAGCAACCGGTGATGGGCAACCAAACCGTGCCCTACACCACCGCCGGGAAGTTCATCCTGCACCCACGCAATCTGGTGCTGCTGCTGTTTGCTAATCAAACTCCGGTGGATAATCCGCCTTATTTCGGCATACTGCCGCTCTTTTTTCTCCTGCTTTCGGTCCGACAACTGCGAAGATCGCGCATTGTGCGCTGGTGCTGGGGGTTGCTGCTTCTGTTTGTCGGTCTGTCCCTGGGGTCTTACTCTCCACTACATGGATTGTTCTACGTGTTTGTGCCGTTCTTCCAGGCGGCTCGTGCGTCCCAGCGCGCCCTGATGATGGCGCATTTTGCGGCGGCGTTTCTAGCCGGCTTCGGCGCCGACGACCTCTTGAACCATATCGGCGCGAATTTCCACGACCAGCAGCTCTGGTTGCTCCGTGCGCTCCAGTGGCTGGGAGGCGCCGCGCTCGTCCTCACCTTCCTGGTCTCTGGTATGTACCTGTACAAAACTGAGCTGCTGGGTGCCAATGCCGATTATGACGGGCTTTTCTTTGCCTGCCTTCTCCTGCTTGCCAGCGCAGCCCTGCTGCTTCTGCGCACCCATGGGCTGGTCGAGCATCGCACGCTGATTATCGGCATGGTGATCATTCTTCTCTTTGATTATCACGGTTTCCTGGCGCCTTATGTTCAGCCAAGGTCTGGCTTCGACAGAGCCACCAATTTCGAGCCTACGCATTACTACGCCGAAGATGGGTTGCTGCGCTTCCTTCGGGAGCGGTCCGGCAGCGCAAGAATAAGCTTCCGGGATGCTTACTATCCCAAGCCAATCGGAGATGTCTACCGCTTTGAAACCACCTCTGGTACGGAGGCTACGCGTCTGAAGGAAGAGGCTGATCTGGGGACCGGCAGCAGGATCGATGACCTTATGGGAGTCCGCTACATCGTTGCCGGCGAGCCGCTCCCTCTGCCCAAGGCATTTGGCGAAGGCAAGATTACCGTTTATGAAAATCCCGCCAGTTTGCCTCGGGCATGGCTGGTTTCCAAACTCGTAACCGGCGTAAAACTGGAATCCATTCCCGCCAGACTTCATGACCCCAACTTCGATATGCGTCACCAGGCTCTGCTGACGCAATCGCAGGATGAACTCAAGCCGGCTCCAACTCTCCTTAAGGATGATGGCGGCCAGGTCCAACCCGGCAAGGCCGACTTCATGTGGCGTAGCGTAAACCACTTCACGGTGGCCACCACGAGCGAACGGGCAGGGTTTCTGGTCGTCAGCGAAGCGTATTATCCGGGCTGGACCGCCACTGTAAACGGCAGCACACGCCCTGTTTTTCGCTGCGACGGCGCCCTTATGGGTGTATTTGCCGGACCAGGAAGCGAACGAATCGAATTCGTCTTCCGCCCCAGCTATCTGAGGACCGCGGTGGCATTATCTCTGGTTGCCATTCTGGTTCTGATCAGCAGTGTTTTAGCGCTTATCGGTCGTGGAACAGCCGTCGCCAGCAAAGTGCCCGCCATATAGAAGCCATTCTTCGGGCAACCCGGCTTTCCTTCACGCCCCG
>DASVBI010000328.1:0-4170 GCA_036375915.1 Terriglobales bacterium
GAGCAGCATGCGCAGGCGCTGCCCGGTATCGTCCACGTTGCGCGCCATCTCCAGCGCCGGCAGGCTGGCCTTCTGCCGCGGCCGATACTCCAGCGTGCGCCAGTCCAGCGCCAGCCTCTCCGCCTGCTCACCCTTGCCGGCCTTCTTGTAAAAGCCGCCTCCGGTCTTATCGCCCAGCCAGCGCCGCTCCAGCATGATCTGCAAAAATTGCGGCACCTGCAGGTCCGAGCGCTCGTCGCTCACGTTCTGCTTCAGGTTTCCAACCACATGCGCCAGCACATCCAGACCCACCAGGTCGGCGGTGCGGAAGGTTGCCGATTTCGGCCAGCCCACCGCCGGCCCCGTCAACGCGTCCACCTGCTCGATCGTCAGGTCCATCTCCTGCATGATGCGCATCACGTTCAGAGCTGAAAACGTGCCGATGCGGTTGGCGATGAAGTTGGGCGTGTCCTTGGCCAACACAATCCCTTTGCCCAGGCGAACATCGCAGAAATGGCTGATGGTCTCCAGCGCCGCCGCCTCCGTCTCCTGGGTGGGAATGATTTCCAGCAGCCGCATATAGCGCGGCGGATTGAAAAAGTGGGTGCCGAACCAGTGCCGCCGGAAATCTTCAGAGAACCCCTCCGCAATCTTGCTCACCGGCAGGCCGCTGGTGTTGGTGGTCACGATGGTCCCCGGGCGGCGTGCCGCTTCCACCTTGCGCAGCAGGGCGCGCTTGATCTCCAGGTCCTCCACCACCGCCTCGATAATCCAGTCCACGCTGGCCAGTCGGCTCAGGTCGTCTTCGAAGTTGCCGGTCGAGATCAGCCGCGCCAGCCCCGGCTCGAAGAAGGCGGCAGGCTTGGATTTGCGTGCCCCCTCCAGCCCCATTTCCGCAATGCGGTTACGTGCTTCCTTGTCCGGCCCCACTATGTCCAGCAACAGGCAGGGGACGCCTGCATTGGCCAGATGGGCCGCTATGCGGGAACCCATCGTCCCCGCGCCCAACACCGCGACTTTTTGAATATTTTTTCCCATAATGGTTCACCCGGCGGTCCCAACTCCATTGCAACCGCTCCCTGAAACTCTCGTCCTTTTTACCACTCTCGGCGGATTTACGTCCGTGACGTATTTGCCCGGCAAGGTTCAGGGGACAAAAAGGAGTTTCCTTTTTGGCCTCGGCGTCCTGTGTGGTTGGAAAATGGTCTAAAGACAGGTCAGGCGCGTGCCGTAATAGATGTGGGGTGAGGATGGCAACGGCACGCGCCCTATTAAGTTGATTTCACTCTAGTGAACCATCTCCCGCACGTCAAGATAAATCTTAGGTTATTTCGGATGTAAGTTCTATTTTGGGAACATAGATTCCGCCGTCTCCGCAAGTGCATGGGTCACACATGTGTGTGATTAGAAGTGAAGCACCGGACCGGTGGAAAAACGGAAGTTATTCTGCGCATCGCCGAAAAACCGGTCGTTCAGCAAATCTCCCTGCACCCGCCAGCGCAGCGGGCCCAGCAGCCGGTAATCAATTCCACCACCCAGGGCGTAAGCAAAGGCGGTATCCGACGCCGAGAAAGGCTGCACCTTGGTGCTTTCGCTGAGGTGTCCCGCCCCAAATAGGGCATGCGCGAAGGGCCGCACCCGGCCGATAGAAAAGGAAATCTGCGGCCCCGCCAGCAAGTGGTACAGCGTAATATCCATGGGCTCTCGTACGGGCACACAAGGAGCGATAAGGCCGCACACCGAAGTGACGGTTTGCGAGCCGTAATGCCCGCTGAAATCCGCCACCAGGCCAATCAGCGGCAGGAACTTCATCTCCGCCGATGCGTTCCAGCCGTTCAGGCCGCTGCTGCCCGAGCTCACAATGCCGCCCTGGTCGGGCAGGAGCGCCGGAGTCGTCACCGTGGCATGCGCGTAGGAGTAGCCGAAAAACACGTTGCCGCTGGGCAATTGTGCCCTGGCTGCCCCGGCCAGCACGCAGACTACAAAAACCGCCGCCACGATCTTTTTCACAAGCGTTTCCCCTAGGACCTGGAGTTAAAAAATTTGACTCGCCAGGCGTTCAAAGGGTTCCACAAATTTTGTGCCCCCGCTGCCAGTCGCGACAGGAGCGCCAGCGCAAGAAAAACCGCCAGCAGGCGCACCGGCTTAACCGCATTGTGGGCGAAGGCGAGAAAGAAAATAAGGAAAACCAGGTACAGCGTCACACGGTGGACACCGGTGTAAAGGCGGGAGGTTCGAGGCGTACCGGTTATTCCCACGCCCACGACCAGAGAGAATCCGATCAGCAGAACGGCCGCCGACTGGCCGGGCTTCTGCGCCAGGTGCGCGCGTTCAAAACTCGCGATCAGCGCCGTCACCACCGCAAAATGCACCAGGTGCGCTGCCACGAACGCCTGCGCCAGGCGGGCACCCGCCGGCAACCCGCGGACCATGCGCGCCAGCCCGGGTGCGGCAAACGCCGCCACGAACCAGAGGCACGAAAAACGCGCTGTGTTGCGCGCCGCCGCATGCGCCCCGCCGGCATTCCATCCGCGGATGGCCAGGGTCGTAACCGCCACGGCGAGATTGCTGGCTGCGGCGATGCCAAGGAGCCCGCGCATACCCCACCCCCGGAAGCTGTTGCGCGATTATGGCACACTCATCTTCGCTCGCGCGCCTTTTCCGGTTTGGCATGTCCGGAGTCCAGTTCCGGGTGTGCCCGCAGATATTCCTGCGCTTTCTTCAATACATCGCGCTCGCCCTTGTACGTGAGTTTTCCCGCGGCTTCATCCAGCGGCAGCCATAGCGCGCGCTTCACTTCGATGCGCATCTCTTCGCTGATTTCGCCGATGCGCCCCGAGCGGTAGAGCAGCAGGAAGAAGCTCACGATTTTGAACACCCGCTGTTTGTCGCCCCAACTGCGCACGTAAAAATACTTTATGTCGGCCAGCTTGCTAACCAGTTCAGCCTCCACTCCTGTCTCTTCCCCCACCTCGCGAATCGCGGTTTCTTCCGCCTTTTCCCCTGGGTCCACGAGGCCTTTGGGCAAGGCCAGCACGGCCGGCGGCTGGCGCCGGGAATGTGGCTTTTTGTCAACCGGGGTTTCCCGCTGGGGCTCAATCACCGCTGCCCACCACTTCCCCTGTGTCCAGCGAAGAACAACGCCTCCAGCCGAGAACTCTCGCAGCATGATTCTTCTAAGTTAGCAGAAACAGAGGGCTTAGTCACAGCAACCCAAGCTGCCGTGTGGGGTTTATAGGGAGTGCCAGGGGCAAAATGCAGCGATTTCTTGCGGGCTGGCATCAAAATTGCTTAATAAGAGAGTAGTTGGGCCGGTCCCGGGCCTGGCGGAATTAGGGGTCGAACTTGGGAACTTTCGGTAAGCTGCGGCGTTCGTTGCAGGTCTTTAAACGCGAACTGACCCGTGTTACCCCTCCGCCATCCGCGCCCACTCACCTTCCCGTCCCGCAAATAGGTTTGGCCTTGGGCGGCGGCTTTGCTCGCGGCCTGGCCCACATCGGCGTGCTCAAGGCTCTGGAAGAGGAACAAATTCCCGTCGCCTGTGTTGGCGGCACCAGCGTGGGCGCGGTCATCGGGGCCGCGTACTGCGCCGGCATGTCGGCGGCGGAGCTGGCGGAAATGGCGGCGCAGGTGCGCTTTCGCGACTTCGCCCGCTGGACCATTTCGCGTTACGGTTTTGCCAGCAACGAGCGCATGGTCGGCTTTCTGAAGCGCGTTCTGAAAGTGCGTACCTTCGAGGAACTGCGCATACCCCTGGCGGTGACGGCCACCGACTTCATCAGCGGCGAAGGCGTGGTCTTCCGCTCCGGCGAGCTTATCGAGCCGGTGCGCGCCAGTTGCGCTTATCCCGGCATGTTTCTGCCGGTGCAGATCAACGGCCGCCTGCTGGTGGATGGCATGCTGGCCCACACCGTGCCCACCGTTCCGCTGCATAAGATGGGAGCCAGCAAGGTCATCGGCGTGTATCTGCGCTCACACTGGTGCGACGCCAGCGGTCCGCGGCACGTTTTTGAAGTAATCTCGCAATGCTTTTCCATCGCCCAGGAGCAGATGAGCGGCTTATGGCGAGCGGCAGCCGACGCCGTCGTGGAGCCGGATGTGGCCGGCTTCGGCTACGACAGCTTTGAGCGCGCCGCCGAACTGATTCACGCCGGCGAAGTGGCCGCCCAGGCGGCGCTGCCCCAGATTCGC
>DASVBI010000299.1:0-2832 GCA_036375915.1 Terriglobales bacterium
AGCGCACCTGCGCGCTGGTCAGCCGCGCTTTGGTCTCATCTACCGGGCTGTCAACTCCTTCTTTTACCCGCTGCAAAACCGAATACTCGATGTTATGAGTAACGTTGCTCTGGTCGCGTAGCACCTGCAGTTCTCTCTCCCACTTGTTGAGCTCAGCGTAGCTTAGGGTGGTATCGAGCATGACCTGGGAACGCCGGTCGCGATCCTGCGCGGAGCTGGCCCGCCACTCCGCCTTGGCGGCGCGCACGAATTCTCGCTGCGCCAGGTTAAGGACGGACGACTGCGAGGTGACATTGAAGACGGTGGGGGCCGAGCCTTCCAGGCTCAGAGGGAAGCCGTAGGCGTAGCCCACGTCGGACCCCACCGTGACCTGGGGAATAAAACCGCTGCGCGCCTCCATATACGCCTCGTAGGCGTGCATCTGGTCGGCCGTGCTGGCCCCGGTGGCCGTGCTGTGGGCCAGCGCCAACTGGATGGCGCGCTGCAGGGTGAAATCCTGCGCGCGCGCCGGCAAAGCCAGCGCTATAACCGCCCCAGCCGCCAGCAGCAACTGCACTAACTGTCTGGAAAATATGCGCTTCATGCGTCACCTGCAGGGAAAAAGTGGGAGAAGGGCGAGTATAACAAGATGCGGTCCGCCGCCACTTCGCCGCATCCGTTCGGGTGTTGCTGCGGCTCTCAGGGTTCGTAACTTTGCGACCGGCAGAAGCGCGACTGTACACCGCCGGTGGTATTTGGGAGCTTAGCGGCTCACCCGCACCAGTGCCTGCTGGGCGAGGGAGAAGTCGTGCGCCAGGGCCAGGGCGGCGCGGTATTCGCCGGCTGCGGCCTCTTTATCGCCCTGCTTTTCCAGAATTGAACCCAGCAGATAGTGCGCCTGGAAAGGGGGGGCATCGGCGGAGGTATTGTTGGAATCAAGATAGTGGCGCAAAAACTGGATGGCGCCGGGAAAATTGCGTCCCGCGCGGAAGAGGATTTCGGCGGCGTCCACCCAGACTTCGCTGTGCGTGATTTCAGCGGTGCTGGCGCGGTTGACCGCGTCTTCCATGTCATCCAGGCGGCCGCGGCGGCGATAGAAGGAAGCCAGGGTGAGCCAGTATTGCGCCTGGTTGCCGCTGGACTGGATGGAGGCACGGTATTCGCTCTCCGCCAGCGTCCAGTCATGATCACGCTCCGCCAGGCCGGCCTTGACCCAGTGCGCCGCTCCCTGATCCATGGTGGAGAGGCGCTGCGCCTGGGCGCGGGCTTTATCCTTGCCGCCACCCAGGAATCCCGGCGCTTCCATGTAGAACTCCGCCAGGTCCGATTGCGCGGCGACATTTCGGGAATCCAATTGAACCGCAGTTTCGAATTCGCTGCGCACCTTCCGGGCCAGCGAAATGGCCGCCAGCCAGCTGGAGTGTTCTGCTTTCTCTCCGTAGGAGCGGCCCAACCACAGGTGATAGTCGCTGTTATCCGGGTCCAGGGCCACCGCCTTCTGGGCGGCGGCAATGGCTTTGTCCCATTGCTGCAGCGAGTAATGAGCGCGGCACAGCAGGTGATAAGCCTGGGCATCATTGGGCTGGGCGCGCAGGTGCTGGCGCAGGTCGGCGATAGCCACATCCACCCGCCCTTCCGAGAGCAGCGATTGCGCCGCCATCTCGGCTCCGGCCGAGCCGCAGAACAGCCCCAAAGCCAGCGCCAGCAACCAAAGGGCTCCCAGAGTCCGCTTTATGCTCAACTTGAAAACCTTTCCTATTGTGCCGCTTGTACCGCCATGCCGGGGCGCAGCGGCTGCCCGTTGGTGGTGCCCAACGCCACCTGGGCCTTCTCGGGCAGACCATGGATTTCCGCCTGGGTAAGGTTGGAAATGCCCACCTGCACCTGCTGCTGCCGCAATTGTCCGTTCACAATCTGAAACACCCACGCCGAGCCATCCATGCGAACGGCCTCGCGCGGCACGATCAGCACATTGCGGTGCTCGGCGGTGATGATGGTCACATTGACATTGGTGTTGGGCAAGAGATGCTCACCGGGATTGGGCACCCGGCAAACCACTTCCCCGACATTGCGCGTCTGGTACTTCACAATTTGCGCCGGCAGCCGCGTGACCGTGCCCTGCCACTTCCGTCCCGGCATCGCATCCCAGGTAAGGGTTACGTTCTCGCCCGGAGCCAGGCGGGCGATGTCCGGCTCGTCCACGAAAGAGTGCACTTCCACGGTGGAGAGGTCGGCCACTTCCACCAGCAGATCGCCGGTATTCACAAAGCCCCCGGCGCGCACGGGCAGGGAATAAACCACGCCCGCATGGGGGGCGCGAACCATGGAGTTGCGCAACACGCTCTGGGCGGCAGCATAGGCCTGCTGGCCTTCGTTTTCCTGCGCCTGCACCTGTTCAACCTGAGGACCGGAGTAGCGTTGCTTCAGTTTCTGCTGCAGCAAGTTCACCTGGGCATCGGCACGCTGCAGTTGATTGTCGGCATCCTGAACCTCGCCCAGCGAGGCGGCCCCTTCCTTCTGCAGCCGACGCATGGCGTCCAGGTTGCGCTGCGCGGCGTCGCGATCAGTGCGGGCCTTGACCAGTTCGCTTTGCGTGGTCAGAATCTCCTCCCGCGTGCCGCCCGCTTGGATGGCGTCCATAGAGGCCTGCGCGGCCCGTAACTGGGCCAGGGCCTTGGCGGCTTCCGCTTGCGCCTCACTGGTATTGAGTTCCAGCAGCAGCTGTCCCGCTTGTACCGGATCGCCTTCGCGCACGAGCACGCGCTTTACCAGGGCGGGAGCTACGGCGTGCGCCTCAAAAGGCAGGACGGGAGTGATCTTGCCATTAGTAGTGATGACAGAAAGAATGTCGCC
>DASVBI010000262.1:0-7161 GCA_036375915.1 Terriglobales bacterium
AGAGAGAAGGGTACAGTAAAATGGTTTAATGGGGCGAAAGGTTATGGATTTATTCAGCGGTCCACCGGAGAGGATGTCTTCGTGCATTTCTCCGCCATCCAGGAAAACGGCTACCGCACTTTGAACGAGGGCGAGACCGTCGAGTTTGACCTGCTGAAAGGCCCTAAGGGATATCAAGCCGCGAACGTTGTGCGCGTTTAGGAGCGGCTGCCCGATGCACCCTCTCGGCGCTTGCGCAGAGAGGGTCTTTTTTTGTGGATTGTTCAAACTCTCTTCAGGCCAGCGGCCGTCCGCACAGCTCTTCCAGGATGCGAATAGGGGCGAAATCCGGCGCCGCCAGCGCCCCTGGCGGGATGATAAAGGTCTGTTCCAGCGCGAACTGGCCGGAGAGGGCGGCATGGGGCACGCCATCGGTGAATACCAGCCAGGTCGCCATGGAGGGAAACACCAGCCGTGTCTTATCCGCGCCGCTTTGAAACTGTGAGTTCTCCTTCAGCCAGTCGTGAAAGCGCAGCATGAACTCGTCGTAAGGCGAGCGTTCCGTGACCGGCAGCCGGGCGGCGTGGAGCAGGTGAACCAGGCGCGCGCGCAGGCTGGAGCGGGCGCGGCAAACCCCTCCCAGACCGGCTTGCAGAGCATAATGCTGCGCCAGGGTGGGGAAGCGCTCGCCCACCAGCCAGATGCGCTCTTCCCTGGGGTTGATGTTGGTGAACACGCGCAGGATGCGCCCGCCGCGCGTGGGACGGCTGGGAAACGCGTCCACGTGCAGCAGGTCGTTGCGTTTGTGCAACGGCAGGTCGCGGCCCTGTTCCTCCAGCGGACGAAAACTGGCATAGTCCAGCTGGAATTTTCCCGCATAGGGGCTGAGAAAGCGGCTGACGAAACCGCTGACCGCGCCGGAGTACGCGCACATGATCTGATGAATGCGGTTTTCGTTTTCCTGGCTGTCGGAGAAGCCGCGCAGCACGTTCTCTCCCGGGCGGTACGAGATGTTCTTGTGCAGCCGGGAATCCATGTGGCGCTGGCTGATGAGGAAGGCGCGGTCCCCTTCCGCCAGAGGAAACGGCGGGCGAGAGAAGAAGAGGATGTCGCCCTTTTCCAGTTGTTCGCAGCACTGGCGGGAGCGGAGTACAGCGTCCGTCTGAGGCGACCAGCCCTGCGGCCCAAAATCGGTGATTTCTGTCCACCCTGTAGAAGTTGCCATGGATTGCGGCCATGCCATCGCCAAAGTTTACTGCAATTCCAGCGATACCAGTGCTCCTTGCGCGGCTCCCATGGAGCGGTAGTTAACAGCAACTTTGCGGTCGTGCCACTGGCAGGAGAACTGGTCGGCGCCGATGAGGGTCATCTTCTGGTAGTCGGCAGTCAGCAGCTTCCAGTTCCTGCCGCCGGCGCGCACAGTCAGGGTAGCGGCCCGCGAAGCAGCGCAATCTACGGCAAGCAGAGTTCCCTTCAGGTAACGCACCGGGCCGTGCTGCGGCAATTGCAGCGACTCGGCAGACTTAGTTTCCTCTGCCGGCTGGGGCGCGGATTTCTTGGGCCGCCACTGGGGAGCGGTGTAGTCATCGGCGGGACGGCCCAGTATCTCCACCCGCTGGCGGGTGCGCGCCTGGTCCATTTGCGCCAGTTGCTGGTTGGCCTGGGCTGCGATTTTCGGATCTTTGCCGTTGGCCAGAATCTGCAGCAGGGCGGTGGCGTCATCCCACTTGCGGGCGAAGATGTAAGCCTGCGCCAGGTTGGCCCGGTAACTTTCATTGCGCGGGCTGAGTTGCGCCGCCGTGGTCAGGTCGCGGATCGAAAGCTGCAGGTCGCCGCTCTCCATTTCCGCCAGACCCAGCAGGTTGTAGGCGTCGGCGAACTGCGGCCGCAGGCGGACAGCCTCTTTCAGGTCGGCCTTGGTAGCCTCCAGTTCTTCCGGCGAAAGCTTCTCGCCGCTGCCGTGGCGCAGCAGCGCAGAGTAGTAGTGCACCCAGGCATCGGCGGAATTGAGCTTGGCGGCTCGCTCGAAGTACTCGGCCGCTCCGTCAGGGTCATCCTTCTGCAGGTAAGCGTAGCCCAGATGGCATAGCGCCAGTTCATTGTCTGGATTCTGCCGCAGCAGGTCCTGCAGGACTTTCATGCCGCGCTGCTGGTGGGTCTCCATGTGCACGTCCAGGCCGGCGAGCATGGCCTGAGCATCCACCGGGGGGATCTTCTCCGCCGCGTAGGTGTTGGCTTTGGTCACGTCCAGGGGCAGCTTCAGTATGCGGGAGACTGCCTGTGGCGACTGGTAGTACTTCTTCAGCTGCTGCTCGAGCTGCTGGGAACTCACCCCGAATGCCTGTTGTACGGCCTGCTCCACCGGGGCGTGCTGGCTCTCCACCAGGCCGAAATACTGGCCGGCGGCGGGCAGTTGCTGCGTGTCGAACAGGTAATGCACCAGCACCCAGGATTCCGCATAGAAAAGGGAGCGGCGGTCGCTCAGGTTATAAGTCTTGGAATCGGGCTGCACCTGCAACAGCTCGCCCAGCGGTATCCACGGGGAGCTGCGCAACAATCCCAGGTAGCCCTGTGGCGGTTTTCCGATCTCCACTCCGTCGCGCAGAACGTCAATGGTGGAGAAGTAGTCGGCGAAGCCTTCGTCAAACCACAGCGGCGTCGGCGGATAGTTGCCGTCGAGCAGCGTGTGGGCGTATTCGTGGACCACGGTTGTGCCGCCATTGCCCGCGGAAAGGTCGAGAACAATGTAGTCGCGGTCCGGCCGGCCCACGAAGAAGCCGCTTAAATCCACCGCCTTGCCCTGGAACACCGGAACGTGAGCCTGCATTTCATCGCTGTTGCGGAAGGCAATGATGGTAAGCGGGACGGGAAGGTTCACTTCGCTGCGCAGGATGAGCTGCCCGAAGATGGCTCGCATCTGTTCGAAACGCAACGTGAGTTGCCGGCCGCGATCCGCGCCCGCATCGGTGTTTACCACGAAATGCGTGGAACGGACCTGGGTCCAGGTATCGGCGCGCGCGCCCGTACACAACAGAACGCCGAAGGTGAAGAGCAGGCCGTAAAGCCACGGGCGATGCATGGCGGAACCCCGAAAGCGGAACTCCCTATCTTAAGATGCTAGCACTTGCCGCGGGCTGCCGCGGGATGGCCCGCATGGAAAAGGTTCAGCCGTCACTGCGGGACTCAGGCGCAGTCCTTAGCTTTGCCAGCGCCCAGCTCGCATGCTCTGCCACCACCGGATCCGGATCTGAACTCAGCCTTTCCAGGATTGAAATGAATTTGCCGTTGCCGCTGTTGCCCATGGCTACCACCGCATTCCGCCGCAGGCCGGAGAGTTTGGCACGCCGGACGGGCGAGCCGCGGAAGGTTTCCGCAAACTGCTCAGCCTTCAGTTCCGCCAGCCATTCCAGCGCCGGATTCAACAGTTCCGGGCGCGGCTGGAACTCAGGTTCGGAGCTGGCCGGAGCCTTGCGATTCCAGGGACAGACGTCCTGGCAAATATCGCAGCCGAACACCTGGCGGCCCATGCCGGCGCGCATTGTTTCAGGAATCGCGCCACGCTTCTCAATAGTGAGATAGGAAATGCAAAGGTTGGAGTCGAGCTGGCAGGGAGCGGTAAGCGCCTGCGTGGGACAGGCTTCAAGACAGCGCATACATGTGCCACAGCGGTCGGGCGCGGGCAAATCGGGCGCCAGCTCCAGCGAGGTCAGAATTACACCCAGGAAAAGCCAGGACCCCAGCCCCTGGTTGATGATGCAGGTGTTTTTCCCCATCCAGCCAATGCCCGCATACTTGGCGTAAACTCGCTCCACCAGCGGTCCCGTGTCCACGTAGGCCCGGGTTTGGATTCCGGGTCTTTGCGTTTGCTGCCCACCGCCCACTGACCACTGGCCACTGCTTTCCTGGCCACTGGCCACGGCCCACTGGCCACTGATTCTTGCTTCCACTCGCTCCAACTTCTGCAGCACCACGTTGTGATAGTCGCGCCGGCTCCAGGCATAGCGGGAAATCCAGCCGCGGTCCGAATCGTTTACCTGGGTCGAATAGGGCTGAGCGGTGTTGTAATTCAGCCCGCAGACCACCACGCTGCGGGCCCAGGGCGCCACCGAGCGCAGGGAAGCGCGCTTCAGGCGCCCCTGCTCGTCCCGCGCCCCCAGATAGGCCATTTCTCCGCCCCGTCCTTCGGCAATCCAGCGAGGGAAGTATTCCAGCTCGGGGAATTCTCGTACTCCGGCAATGCCGGCCGTGTCAAAGCCGGCCTCGGCGGCGGCGGTTTTCACCTGGCGCGTGATCTCCGATATGGACGGGAGAGTAGACGCGGACATGCCTCTATTTTCGCAGCTTTTGGAGCTGACTGGCTGCTCTGAGCTTGCCCGCTTCCCGCTTCTGTCCTGGACGGCTGGGCTGAAGCCGAGCCCTCTTACCGCGGGCCTGCCGCGTGGGTTATGGCTGGCCGGCGGGGCAGCCAGCCTGGGCAGCGCCGCCATATCACCGGACCCTGTGATAGGCCGCACAGCCTTTCGTGGCAGGTACGGTGCATCTTGGAGCAGTTTACCGGTCGGGGTGTCCGCACCCTGCAGCCGTGGGCCCGGGTTGGGTTAAGCACGCCCAAGGAGTGGCGCGATGATCAACCGCCGCGAACGTTACCGGCTGGATGTGGTCAAGCCTCCCAAGCAGGATCCGCAGCAGCGCATCTACAACTTCAGCGAAGTTTCGCAGGGCTATGCCCCGGAGATCGCCGTTCAGCAGGCCCAGCGCTGCTTGTACTGCGATCATGCTCCCTGCGTCAGCGCCTGTCCCCTGCACAACGACATCCCCGGGGCCCTGTTCCTGCTGGGACAGGGTGATTTCGTCGGTGCCGCCCTGCGCTTCATGGAGACCTCAAACCTGCCCGACGTCTGCGGCCGCATCTGCCCGCAGGAGAAGCAGTGCGAAGGAGCCTGCGTGCTCGGCTATAAAAAGGCGCCGGCCTGCATCGGCAAGCTGGAAGCTTTCGTGATGGACTATGTGCGCCGCAACCACGGCTATCCTCCGCGGACGAAAGCTGAACCCACCGGAATGTCGGTGGCGGTGGTGGGAGCAGGGCCGGCGGGCCTGGCGGTGGCCGAAGAACTGGCCACGCGGGGCCACACGGTAACCGTCTTCGACATGTGGCCTTTCCCCGGCGGGCTGCTGCTTTATGGCATACCCAATTTCAAGCTCAACAAGGAACTGGTCTTCAGCAAAATCCAGTACCTGGAAGACCTGGGCGTGAAGTTCGTGTGCAACTACCGCGTGGGTAAGGATCGCCCGGTAGACAGCTTTCTCAGCACCCATGGCTTCGACCTGGTGTTTCTGGGCTATGGCGCCGTCAAGGGTGGAGTGATGAAGATTGAAGGCGAAGAACTGGGGCACGTCTACCAGGCGACCGAATACCTGGTGCGCGGAAATCTGCCGCCGGAACTACTGCCCGAACACTGGCGCGACGCCGATAATCCCAAACCCTACGCCGGCGACATCACCCTGGTGATCGGCGGCGGTGATACTGCCATGGACTGTGTGCGCACCGCCCGCCGCCTCAATCCCGCCGGCAAGGTGTACTGCGTTTACCGGCGCAGCGAGGTGGAGATGCCGGGGCGCTACGAGGAACGGGTGAACGCCGTCGAGGAAGGAGTGCAGTTCGAGTGGCTGACCGCGCCGGTGCGCCTGCTGGGCGATGAACGCGGCCTGGTCGCGGCCGCGGAATGTATCCGCATGCAGTTGGGCGCGCCTGATGCCAAGGGGCGCCGCTCCCCGGTGCCCATCGAGGGTTCCAACTTCACCCTGCCCTGCAACACGGTGGTGCTGGCCATCGGCTACAACCCGGAAACTGAAATTCCAGAAAGCACTCCCGGCCTGCAGATGACCAAGTGGGGTACCGTGCTGGTGCAAAATGAGGAGACCGGCCGCACCTCCCGCGAGGACCTCTATGCCGCCGGCGATAACGTTCGCGGCGCCGACCTGGTGGTGACCGCCGTGGCCGCCGCCCGCAAAGCTGCTCTGGACATGCACCAGAGGCTAATGGCGATGCGCACAGCCAAGACGCTAAGGCCCGCCGCGTAGGGCGCTGACCACCGGGCCGGACCCCAGTCGAATTAGATACGGAAGACTCTCCCTCCCCTGCGCTACACTCATTCGTTCCCACCTGAACTGAGGAGAGCGCCATGAAAAGGTTTCTGGTTCGATTCCTAGCCGTGATCGGCGCGCTGGCCATCGTCTACGTCATCGTCATCGCGGTTATGCTGACGGGACGCAAGCCGCACGTGCCCGGCAAAGCCATCCTGGAAGTAAATCTGGAACAGCCCATGGTGGAGTACGTCCCCAACCAGCCCTTTGTGCAGGTCATGATGAAGGATCGCCTGGTGCTGCGCGACGTGGTGGACGCCCTTGACCGCGCCGCTGACGACAGCCGGGTGGCAGGCCTGGTGGCGCGTGTCGGCTCCGAGCGAATGGGCATGGCCGAAGTGCAGGAGATCCGCGAGGCCGTGCTGCGTTTTCGCGCCAAAAAGAAATTCGCGGTGGCTTTTGCCGAGACCTTTGGCGAGGTGGGGCCGGGCAACAAGTCTTACTATCTGGCAACCGCCTTCGATCACATCTATCTCCAGCCCTCCGGCGATATCGGCCTGACCGGCCTCATGCTGGAGTCGCCATTTATCAGCGGCACCCTGCAAAAACTTGGCCTGCCCTTTCACGGCGACCACCGCTACGAGTACAAGAGCGCGCTCAACACCTTTACCGAGAAGAAATACACGCCGGCCGAGCGCGAAGAGAACACCGCCATTCTCAACTCCTGGTTCACGCAGATGCAGGAGGGCATCTGCAACGCGCGCGGTATTCCCAAGGACCAGTGGCAGTCGCTGGTTGACCATGGACCCTATCTGGGCAAGGAAGGGCTGGATGCCAAGCTGGTGGACGGTCTTGCCTACCGCGACGAAGTTTACGATCAGGCGAAGAAGAACGCCGGCGGGGGCGCGCAGTTCCTCTATTTGACCAAGTACCTGGAAGGGGCCGGGCGCCCACACCAGAGCGGCAAGACGGTGGCGCTCATTTATGGCGTGGGTGCGGTACAGCGCGGCAAGGGCAACTTCGACGCGCTCACTGGCGGCGGCAGCATGGGCTCCGATACCGTGACCGCCGCCTTCGGCGCCGCTATTGATGATAAAG
>DASVBI010000375.1:0-3460 GCA_036375915.1 Terriglobales bacterium
GTGGGACGAACTGGCGGCCGCGGCGTGGCTCGATCCCAGCATCATTACCGGCAAGCAGACACGCTTTATGGACGTGGACCTGGACCGCGGCGCGGGATACGGCGACACCCTGACCTGGTCAGCGGCGGACAAGCCAAGCCTGGAGACGCAGCCCGTCGAGGTGCAACTCGACCTGAATGCGCAGAAGTTTTATGACCTGTTTGCGGCCTTGCTCAGCGCGCCTACGCCCCGCGCACAGGCGGTCAAAACGCCGGCGCCGAAGCTCAAGGCTGCGACAAAGTGATCCCGCTATTGCGGCAGGTCCGCCAGGGCTTTCTGTGCCTGCACATGATTGGGATGCTGTTTGAGCAGTTCGAGCAGAACCGCACGCGCCGCCGGGGTATTGCCTTCAAAACTATAGATGCGGGCCAGGTTCAAGTAACACTGATCGAAAGCGGGCACCACCCGCATGCATTTCTGCAGCGTGGCCACGGCCTGGTCGCGACGCTGAGTGCGCATGTAAAGCACGCCCAAGTTGTTGAGAGCTTCCCCGTAATCGGGACGGAACTGCAACGCTTTCTGCAGGTACTGGTAGGCGCGCTCGCTCTCGTCTTCGGCGGCATAGACCATGGCCAGGCCGTAGTTCGCCTCTGGACTTTCGGGGCTGACCGCGAGAGCACGCTCGAAGGCGGCCCGTGCCTGGTCCCATAGCTTTTGCTGGCGATAGGCGTTTCCCAGGTTCTCCAGCGCCACGACGCTTTCAGGATTCAGCCGCAGTGCCTGCTGAAAACATTGCGTCGCTTCCGTAACGCGTCCCTCCTGGGCGGCAATCAGGCCGAGATTGTTCCAGGCGTTGGGCAGAGTCTCGGGGTAGCTGGACTGCAGCCGCACGGCGCGCTCGAAGCTTTGCCGCGCTTCCGCAGGCTTGTCTTTTTTAAGAGACACGCTGCCAAGGCCGTAGAGGGCCTCGGCGCTAGTGGGATCGTCGCCGAGCGCCCGCTCGAAAGAAGAGCGGGCCTGATCGTAATAGCCGCGCTGAAAATACACCGACCCGTAGGAGAGGTAGTTGCGGCGAAAGTCGAAAGTGGCGGTTAGGCCAGAAAAAGGCAGCGCCTTGGCCAGCCGCTCCGCAGCATTACTTGGTATGCGGTGAAAATCGTTCTCGACCTGCTCAGGGTTGAGGGCTCCCTGGTAGACCCTGACGATTTCGCTCGTGTCATCAATCAGGAATGAAGTTGGCAGCACCAGGTCGCGGTGGCGATCAAAGAGAAAGCGGAAAAGGATGTTGTAGATAGCAGCCACGTCTTCGGAACCATGAAGCAGGGGAAAGGGAGGCTGGCGGCTGAGCGCCGGCGCGCGCGACCCGTCCAAATCGAGGTTGACTGCCAGCAACTGCAGGCCCTGAACTGACCAGCGCGCATGATTCCGGCTCAGGACCTGCAGGTCGTCGGCGCAGCTGGCACTCCAAAAGTGCAGGAGCACCGGCTTACCGCGCAGCGCGGCGAGGCTCCAAAGTTTTCCGCGCGCGTCAGGCAACGAGAAATCCGGGGCGGCAACCGGAGCCAGCAACCAGGTCTCAACCGTGGCGGGAAGCGGCTCTGCTTCTTGCGTTGCAGCTCTACTTTGCGGCGGAATCAGCGGCGGCCGGAAGGCCTCTATGCGTGCCGGCTCCGCGCCCTCTTCCACCCATATCCGGTGGTTGGGCGGGAGGTCATGCAGTTCCTGCACCAGCCCGCTGGGCCAGCGAATGGAAGCATGCACTGGGCCCTTGGCAGCGCCCAGTCCGAAGAACAGTTCCTTGCTGTGCTGGGAGAGGAATCCCGAGCCAGCCTGCAACTCCCGTGTTTGTTGACCCAGGCCGGTGTGAAGCGTAATAACCGCGCCGATGGCGTCGCGATTGCTCTTGACGCCGCGCAGGCGGAATGCGATGGACGGGGGCAGAGACTGCATTATGTTGCGCAGCACCCGTACCTGGGGAGCATTTCGATTCTTCAGGAACAGTTCGAGGCGGCCATCGTGATCAAAATCGGCCAGCGCGAAAGCACGGCCATCTTCCAGGAAGTCGAGGCCAGCGGCCGCGGAAATATCGGCAAAAGTTCCATCGCCGGTGTTGGCGTAGAAAACGTTGCGCTCAAACCCGCTCCAGGTGCCGTCGGAGCGGATAAGCTCATTGATGGCATCCCACCCCTGCTCGTAAGCCTGCGATGGCCGGACCTGCTGAGGAGACTTAGCCACCACCTGCCGCCAGAAAAAGCTGTTTAAGTCCTGGCGCGACGGACCGGAGACCATGCCATTCGCGAGGTAAAGATCAAGGAAACCGTCGTGATCGAAGTCCCAGGCACCGCACGACCAGGACCAGCGGCCCATGGCGACTCCGGCGGAGGCGGTGGCGTCGCGCAAGCCGCCGTTGCCGATGTTGCGAAACAACGAGTTGCCCATGGCGTGTTTGCGGTAAAGAGCGCGCACCTCGGCAGGAGCATCCTTCTGGAAAATATCCTGGGTGGAGATGCGCTCGCCGGCGGCCGTCCACATGTCGGCCACATAGAGGTCCGGACGGCCGTCGTTATCATAATCGAAACAGCAGACGCCCATGCCCGCGCCGGTATCCTCTACTCCCACTTGGGACGCCACATCGCTGAAGGTCCCGTCGCCGTTATTGTGGTACAAGTTCTTGCGGCCAAAGTCGTTCACCACGTACAGGTCAGGCCAGCCGTTGCCGTTGAAATCGGCCCAGCCGCAGCAAAAACTGTAGCGGGTGTTGTTGCGGTCCAGGCCTGCCTGCACGGTCACGTCATGGAATGTCCCGTCGCGTCCATTGCACAGCAGGAAATTGGATGGCCCGTTTTCCGCGTCGTAGTAGGGGCAGGGATAGCGGTACTGGCTGGTGCCCTGGTAATAGACGTAGAGGCAGAAGTAGATATCGAGCCAGCCGTCGCGATCGTAATCGGCGACTGCCGCGCCGGTGAAGGTGCCTTGCGGTGCGGTCGCGAACTGAAAGGCGTCCGGCCGCTGGCGGAATTTGCCGCCTCCCTGGTTGATAAACAGGAGAGGGCCGTCGGCCCGCACCACGATCAAATCCTGGCGGCCGTCATTATCGAAGTCGGCAAAAATAGCGCAGGCGGTATTTTCCAGCACGCCGACGCCGGCAACCTCGGTGATGTCCTCGAAGGTGCCGTCACCGCGATTGCGGAACAGTCGGTTGGGGAGGCCGGCGGGCTGGCAGAGGTAAACGTCGTCGAAGCCGTCGTTATCAATGTCGCCGACTGAAATGCCGTTGTGCCCGTAGATATCAATGCCGCAGGCGCTATCGAGCACGGTGCGCCAGTAATCGGTTCCGCGCAGCAGTTGCGAGGCGTAGCAGGCATTTCCACCCAGAACCTGTGCTGTGATGTCGGCAAAAATAGGAGTTTTCGAGCGGCTTCGGGTTTCCTCCATTGCCTGCCACCTGCTCACCCGGAATGCGCCGTCCGGCATGGCTTCC
>DASVBI010000413.1:0-2548 GCA_036375915.1 Terriglobales bacterium
CGGTGTTCGTGCTGCCAGGACCCTAAAAGCAGTGGTCAGTGGCCAGTTTCAAGGGGTTGTGGTGCGCACTTAGACGGCCGAGCTTAAGGCGTGGAAAGAAAACAACGGCTCAAAAACAAAACTGACAACTGACAACTGGCAACTGGTTTACAGTTGCTCCCCGCGGCGACGGCGCTTGTAGTGCATGGCGATGTTCATGAAGACTTTGCCGCTGTCGGTGTCGAAGCACATGACCAGGGCCTCGGTATCCTCGTTGCTCTTCATGCCCTCGCCCTCATGCACCTGGGGCGGGTGGACCTTGAAGCGAAAGCCCTGATCATTGAGGGTGGTAATGGCGTTGCCAATGACCTGATTGGCGAGCTCGCAGATGGTTTCGCGGACCAGTTCGTGGGATTCCTGGCGCTCGGTGCCGGCCATGATGCTGGCCATGCGGGTGGCGGTAGCGGGCTCCACGTCGAAAATGATGCGGCCTTCGATGTCGCCCACCACCGTGACCACGGCGGCCACTCCCTTGCTGTGGTAGGCGCTCTCCTCCATGGTGAAATGGCCCAGGCGGGTCTGGCAGTTGAGGTTCTGGGCCAACACCGCGTCGGCGGCGTTAATAAAAGGCTGGATCAGTTCCATTTTCATGTTCAGGACCCCTGGGTGGCGCCCTTGGCCACCACGCATTCTTCTCCCATCACGTATTTGATGACTTCATAAAGCACTTCCGCTTTCACCGGCTTTTGTATGAAGTGGCGGGCGCCGCGCTGCAAGGCGGCGACGATGTTTTCCTGATAGCCGACGGACGAAACCATGATGACGCGCGCTTCTGCGTGCTGGCGCACGATAAGCTCGGCGGCTTCGATGCCTTCCATTTCCGGCATGGTGATATCCATGAGCACCAGGTCGGGATGCAGGCGGTCGTATTCGGCGATGGCGGCGCGGCCGTCGCCGGCTTCACCGGCCACCTGTCCGCCAAAGGATTCGATCATGCGGCTCAGGTTCTTGCGGGCAAACACGGAATCGTCCACGATCAAATAGCGCAGCGCTTGTCCGTCTTTGCGGAGTACTCGCGCGAACTGCTCCATACTGCTCTCCTTCCAAGGGGCGGCCGGTGGAGCCGTCCCGTGATGCTTAACTCGTTTGGCCGGCTTGCGCCCGCGCCAGCCTGCCGCCGGGCTGCACCTGGTGCAGGCACTGGGCTTGCAGGGTATTGGCCAGAACGTCCAGAGCGACCACCCGGATGGCGTGACCACGCTCGATAGCGGCGCGGGGCATGCCGAAAACGGTGCACGATTCCTTGCTCTGGGCGATAGTCATGCCGCCGGCGGCCTTGACCGCGGCCATGGCATCGGCGCCGTCGTCGCCCATGCCGGTCATGAGCACGGCGACGGTGGCGGGGCCGAATTCGTCCGCCACAGAGCGGAAAAGCACGTCCACAGATGGACGGTGGCCGTTGACGCGCGGCTCATCGCTGAGCACGGCCACGTCGCCCAGGGGCATGCGCCGCACCCGCATGTGGCGATTGCCGGGGCAGATGAGCACGCGGCCGGCCTGCAGCAGGTCGCCGGATTGCGCCTCCTTGACTTCCAGGGCGCAACATTCGTCCAGGCGTCGCGCGAACATGTCGGTGAAGCCTTCCGGCATGTGCTGCACCACCAGAATGGCGCCGGGAAAATCTCCGGGCAGCTGCGCCAGCAGGTACTGCAAGGCGTTGGGGCCGCCGGTGGATATACCGATGGCGACCACGCGGGTAGGGGCGCAGCGCGGGCGCTGCCGCGGTTTTTCTGCTTTTCGAAAGCTGAGGGGGAGCGGGTTGGGCGTGCGCGGCGCATCGGTGTGGGCCGCCACTTTGATCTTGCCGATCAGTTCCTGGGCCACTTCCTGCATGTGGGCGGAAGCGTCGTGCGGCTTAGCTACGAAATCCAGCGCGCCCATGGCCAGCGCTTTGAAGGTGGCGGAGGCGCCCTGGGTGGTATGGGAGCTGACCACAATGACCGGCAGGTGATAACGCAAGGTGATTTCGCGCAGCGCCTGCATGCCGCTCATGCCGGGCATTTCCAGGTCGAGGGTGACCACCTGGGGCTTGAGTTCTTCGATTTTTTTCAGGGCGAAGCTGCCGTCAATAGCGGTTCCCACCACCTGAATGGAGCCATCAGCCTGCAGAATCTGCGGGATGAGCTTGCGCATGAGCGCGGAATCATCCACTACCAGCACGCGCACGGGGTCGCTCATCGTGCGCCTCCCGGCAAGTTCGAGGTTGCAGCTGCAGGGACGGGTTGCGCCACAGGGGAGGGCAAAGCAGGCAGCGCCCGCCGGGAATAACTTTCAACGACCGCGGCCAGGTTCAGCATGAGGACGACGGTGCCGTCGCCCAGGATGGAGGCGCCGCTGACCAGTTCGCTGGCGATGACCTGTCCGTCCAGGGGTTTAATGACCAGTTCCTCTTCGCCCACCAGCGTATCCACGATGAGCCCATAGCGGCGCTCGCCCAGCGCGATGACCACGACGAATATCCGCCTGGCGGGGTTGGATTCGAGGGGCGGACCGCCCAAGCGGACCAGGG
>DASVBI010000564.1:0-17411 GCA_036375915.1 Terriglobales bacterium
TGGGATTGCCGTGCTGGTGCTTCTGCCCGAACCCCGCCCCGTGGCAGGCCAGGCATTTGTTCCGGTAATACGCCACCTTTTCTTCCGCCGCCGGCCAGGAGTGCGGGTCGTGGCAGCTCATGCACGACATGGCATCTCCCGATTTCTGCTTGCATACGCTTTGGGCGAGCGCTTCCACCTGGCTCAGGGCGCCCAATCCCGGCAGGTTGGTAACGTCGAAATAACGAACGTAGTCGGAGAGCCGATCTCCGGGTTGGAAATCGTAAGGCTGCCTGCCCGGGCGCTTGATGGCCAGCGTGCCCTCCAGGTGGCATTGCATGCAGATAGCATCGCGCCGCTCCGGGGCGAGTTTGACCGGGTTGAGGATAGCAGCCTTACCCTGGCTGCGGATGTGCTCGGCTCCGGGCCCATGGCAGCGCTGGCAACTGATTCCGCCGTGCGCGAAGGGCGGCATGGGGAACTGGTTCTCCGTACCGGGCAGCGGCGGCTGCATGCCGCTGGTGTGGCAATTCAGGCAGGCGGGCAGCGCCGGCAGCAGCGGCATCTGGCTGGCATTCTGGTAGGCGGGGGTCATGTCCCACAGGCGCTTCTGCGCGTACCAGTTCACCGGAGACTCAAACAGAAATCCGTCTTCAGAAAACAGGTAGGTCCGTCCCCGCCGACCGGAACCGATGTAGTAGAGCAGTTCGCGCTGGCCGTGCAGCGCAGGTCGGTCGCGGTCGAAGCTCAGCCACACCCGTCCATCCTGGCTGTAAATCCGGTAGTGAATGCCGGTGCGAGGGTGATGAAATTCGCCGGCGATGAGGCCGTCGCTGGCGGGACCGCTGGCGCGCGCCATCGCCGTCTTCAGGTAGCTGCGATAAATATCAGCGTGGCAGGAGGCGCAGGCCTGACTGCCGAAGTCGGCAAGGTTCCCAGGCGCTTCAAATGCCGCCTTTGCCTGCGCCTGACGGGCTAATCCGCCGCTTAGCAGAACCAGCAGAAGGGCCGTGAGGCGGCCCGAACTGCGACAGGAGCCAAAGGGGTGGCGGAAGCGCTGGAGCAGCGGTTGCGGGGACAGCAACCAAGCAAAAAAACATGGGGGAGTCATTGCGACTCCCCCATTATGAGCCTGGATGCGGCATTTCAGAACATCAGCTTAAGCCCGAACTGCAAGGTGCGCATGGTCGAGCCGAACTGGATGTCCTTGATCAAGCCGTTGGTGCCGCCGCAGTCAATGCAGGTGCCGCCAGTCGCCTGACCATCCTGCGAGCTGAAGTCCAGCACCGGGTGGTTGAAAATATTGAAAGCGTCCATCCGGAACTGCGCATTGACCCGCTCTGATATTTTGAAGTTCTTAGCGATGGACATGTCGTCGGTGAAGGCGTGCGGCCCCCAGAAGGTATTCCGGCCTACATTGCCGTCGGTGCCGCAGGCAGCCAGGGAAAACGGCCCGGAACTCGGCCGCGACAGGCTGCAGGCATCGGCACCCACGGTCAGTGATGACGTCGGGTAGGTCAGCGGTGAAACCGGTGTGAAGTAGGTCACGGTATGGGCAACAGGATCGAACGAGCCCGCGCCCACATGGAACGAACCGGTGGCGTTGGGCAAGCACGGTCCGGTGTCGTGAATCAGACCGCAATCGCCGGCTGTTGCCGTCCAGGGCAGGCCGCTGCTCCAATTCATGGTATTGGTGAGCTGCCACCCTCCAATAATGAGGTCGAGCGCCTTGCCGGCATTGCCGGCAAACTTCTTGCCCCGGCCAACCGGCACGTCCCACACAGCATTGGTTACCCACACATGCTTACGGTTGAAATCGTCCGCACCGTAGGTAGCGCGAGCATTGGCCGAGTACAGGAACCCATTGTCATTGGTGAAGTTGTTGGCATGCGAATAGGTGTAAGTGGACATGAACTGCAGTCCCTGGGAGAAGCGCTTGTCCAGGCGCATTTGCAGCGCGTTGTAGTTCGCGCTGGCATCGTTACCGAAGTAGTTGCCCATGATCCCGTCAATGCAGCAGGTGATAGGCAACCCGGTGCTGGGATCAAGGAAATTCGGGTAGACAAAATGGTTGTAGAACGGTCGCCGTTGATCGGGCGGCGTGGCTGGACTGAAAGACACAGAGCAAGTCACACCCGGCGCCGAACACGCGGTTCCGTTGGGGACGGGATTACCTAATGCGTTAGTGCCGCTCACAATCGCTGCTCCCGGCCCCAGCCGCACCTGGTTGAGGTCATAGGACGGGCCGTTGCCGGCAAATACGTGGCTGCCCTTATTGCCTACGTAGGCCACCTCCAGCGAAAGCGTATTGGTAAGCTGCCGCTGCACCGTCGCGTTCCAGGCGTCCAGGGTGGGCAGCCGCTGTACCGTGGGCCGCATTCTCGGTTGCACGTTGTTGGCGGGACCTCCCAGCGGCAGCACTCCGTCCGAAGGAATCAGCGGCGCGACAAATAGGGGCGGGCCCTGCGCCAGAGTAAACGCGGTGAAGTAGGCGTTGTTCACCGTCGACGGCAGCCCGCTCACTGCGGTGTTGTTGTTGGGGAAGACCTGCTGGTTCACCAGCACGGGCAAGTTCTGGGTTACGGCATGGCCGAAGTTGGAGCCGAACACGCCGATGTCGAAGCTGCGGCCGTAGCCCAAGCGCACCACCGTCTTGGGTGTCGCTTGGTAGGCTATGCCCAAACGCGGGGCAAAAGCGTGCCAGTCATTGCTGATGTTGCCGTTCAGGCCATAGGGTCCATAGCCGGCAACGCGAATAATGCCTTCGGTCGGATTGGCAAATCCGCCGTTACCCTTGCCGTTCACGGTTTCAGGGAAGTAAATCTCCCAGCGCAGTCCGTAGTTCAAAGTGAATTTAGGAGTCACCCGCCAGGTATCCTGGCCATAGAAGAAGAACCGCTTCTGCCGCTCCGCCGCGTTCAGGCTGCTGCTGACGAAGCGATCCAGGTGGTTCACATCGCCCAGCAGGAAGTTAGCGAAGCCCGCGCCTCCCACGCCTGCATTGGAAGTGGCGCCGCTCTGGTAACCCGACGAATCGTTGCTGCTGGTAAAGTGTAGCTGGCCGGTACGGTTGGCGTCGCTGGGCACGCGCAGGTTCATGGCGTAGCGGATGTCCGCGCCAAACTTGATCTGGTGGTTGCTGTGAATCTTGGTCCAGTTGTTCACGAACTGGAACTGCTGCTCGCTTTCCAGCAGCGGGCAATTGCAGCGGCCCACATTAAGGCCATCTCCCATGGCGTTGGTGCCTTGGTCTGAGCCGGCATTAATGGCGGGTCTCAAGCCATCGAACATAGGCAGGCCGGAGGTAAACAGGGATTGTGCTCCGCCCAGGTTCATGTTGGGCATGCCTAGTTTAGTGGCTGCCGCTACTCCCTCGTCCGGTTTGTGGGTGTTAGGGTTGTATTTGAACCAGCCGAAGCGGAAGTCGGTCAGCAAGGTATTGCTGACGGTCTTGGTAAAACCGGAAGCCAAGCTGTAATCATGGTTAATGGAGCTTCCCGACAGTCCGCCTAAGCCATTGCCCACACCCCCAAGTTGCGGGCCCAGGGCAGGCGTGCCGGAGAGCGAGTAGTAGGCCAGGCTGAAGCGCCCAAACACTTGCAATGACTGGCTGGCGTTGAAGTCAATGCGGGTGTCAAACTGGTTCTGCTTAAAGGGGCCCGATCCCGAAAAGACAAAGTTGTTGGTCACCGCACTAGGATCCGAGGCTGCGGGCATCAGAGACAGCATGTTCTGCGCGATGGGGGAAATCATGCTCAGAGGAATCCAGTTGGGCTGCGTAGCGCAGCCTGCCGGACCGCAAAACGGGGCTCGGCCAACCGGATTGCCTTTTGCGTCAATTGTGACCCCGGGGGTAGCTGGGTTGTAGATCAACGTTGAGGGATCACCCGCCTTGCCGGTGCCGATGAAGGGCACGTACTGATCGAGTTTGCAGAAGCCGCTGCCATCTCCGGGCGCCACACAGGTTTTGATCACCTGCGCGGTGGGCACCGTCAGCAACGAGGTTGCGCCCGTGGTCTGGCGCGTGCCCTGGTAGTCGCCGAAGAAAAAGAGTTTATCCTTGAGGATGGGCCCGCCGAAGGTGCCCCCGAACTGATTCCACTTGGTGGGTGGAATGAAGCGGCCGGTGATGCTGTTAGGCGCGTACTGGGTGAACGGATCGCGCGCCTGGGTGGCATCGGTGCGGCGGAACCAGAAGCCTTCACCGTGGAAATCATTGGTGCCTGATTTGGTTTGCACCGTCATCACGCCCGCCACCGCTTTGCCGAACTCGGCGTCGTAGTTCTGCAGGGCAATTTTGGTTTCCGTGATCGCGTCAATGTTGGGGTTGACCACGATGATTCCCAGGATGGGGTCCTGGTTGTCGGTGCCATCCAGTTCGTAGGCCGTGCCGCTGAAGTGCTGCCCGTTCACGAAAATCTGCTGGCTTCCCTGCGGGTTCTCCGTGGCGGCGTGATTCCATCCCGCCAGCAACTGGGTGCCGGGAGAGATCAGCAACAGCGACTGGAAGTTGCGGTTCAAAATCGGCAACTGCTCCACGTATCGCGAGTTGAACGTGGTGGCCACGTCGGCGCGGTCGGTCTTCAATTGCGGCGCCTCGCCTGTCACCTCCACCGCCTCGCTCACCTGGCCGAGTTGCAGCGGCATATCCACCTTCGCGCCCTGGTCGGCGTTCACCACGACCGGCTGCTGCGTCGCCGTCTTGAACCCTTGCGCCTCCACCTTCACCAAGTAGCTGTCGGGAATCAGGTGGGTCACGGTGTAGTTGCCGGTGGCGTTGGTAGTGGTAGTGGTGGAAGTACCCTTGGCGATGTTGGTGATCGTCACCTTAGCATTGGGCACAGCCGCCCCGCTGGGGTCGGTGACGGTGCCGAAAATATTGCCATAGACCGCCTGGCTCAATGCTGTTTTGGGTAGAAAGGAAACAAGACAGAACAACGCAGCAAACAGCAAAGCACAGCGCCTCATTGCGGGCCTCCCCAAAGCGTTGCTACTGCGTGGCGTCGCCCCGGGCTGGACTGCGTCCGGGAAGTACTTTCGACGTTCAGGGGCCGAAGAGGACCTACTTACCGGATCCGCAACAACCTGAAAGATGAGCCGAACTCGAGTGCACACCGAACTGCTCTCGTCTCTGCGGTTGGGGAGCGAGTACGAGAGAGCGCGGATCACACCGATACGTGACACACGTCACACGTCGGCGGGCGCAAATCAGGCTAGCAGAAGCCAGCCGGGTGTCAATAGCGGCGGACGGAAAATTCCATAGCCGGCAGAAAAAGAATTCATCGCTCTGGCGCCGGAATCTTTACATTTTAGGAACTTGCAGCTGCGGATCGAGCTGCTTCGCTTTTTGGAACTCCTGCCGCGCTTGCGCCTGCTGGCCCTTTCGGGAGAGCGCCTGCCCCAGCTGAAAATGCGCGGGCGCGTAGCTGGCGGAGAGCTGAATGGCGTGCTCGAACTGTCCGATGGCGCCCTCCAGGTCCCCGGCGTTGAGCAGGCGGGTGCCGGAATTGGTGGCGAATACCGCGCCCTGCAGGCTGGTCTGCTGTTTCATGATTTCCGCCGTAGCCCGGGCCTCAGCGGCGGCTCCGGCGCTGTCGCCGGCCTCGCGCAGCACCGAAGCCAGCACGCTGTGCGCCCCCAGGAAATCGGGCTGCAGGCGGATGGCCTGGCGCAGCGCGTCTGCCGCTTCCGGCAGCTTCTTTTCCTGCCGCAGCACCGCGCCCAGCGTGTAATACGCCTCCGCGTAGTCGGGCTTGGCGCGCACCGCGCCCCGCAGCTGCTGTTCCGCTTCAGGAAATTTTCCTTCCTGCCAGTAGGTGACTCCCAGGGTGTAGTAAGTGTCGGGCAGGCTGGGATCGAGCTGCAGCGCCGTTTGCCATTCCGCGATGGCCTGCGGCAAGCGGTCGCTCAGCTTGTAGGCCAGGCCCAGGTCATAGTGCAGCTGGGCGTCATCGGGAGCGAGACGCAGGGCGGCTTCGAACTGGGAGGCAGCGGCGGCAAAATCCGCTTTCTGCAGAAAAGCAGCCCCCAGGTTCTTGCTGTAACCGCTGTCCTGGGGACGCAGGCGCATGGCCGTGCGGAATTCCGTCATGGCGGAATCAGCGTCGCCGCGCTGCAGTAATGCTATGCCCAGGTTATTGTGGGTATCCGCGTCTTCCGGGGCCAGCTTTACCGCCCGCCGGAAAGCCGCCAGGGCCTCATCGGGTTCGCCCGCCTTCTGCGCCAGCAGGCCGAGTTGCGTCTGGGCCGGCGCCCAGTCCGCCCTCAGCCGCGCGCATTGCCGCGAAGCCTGCATCGCCCCGGCGGCGTCGCCCTTGGCCGCAAGCACCTGGGCCAGATAGAAATAGGCGGGCGCGTCCTGGGGGTTCAGACGCACCGCCTCCTGCAAACTGGCCGCGGCCTTGTCCCGCTCCTCCAGTTTCCATAGTGCTGCCCCAAGGTGAAAGTGCGCCGGCTCGTATTGGGGCTGCAGGCGCAGCGCCTCCCGGAACTCGATTATGGCTTGATCGTATTTCGACTCTTGCGCCAGCAGCACTCCAACGGAATCGTGCAAGTCGGGGCGTTGCGGGGCCAGGCGCGAGGCCTGGCTCATTTCGTCCAGGGCCATGCCGGTGTCGCCCTGGGCGCTCAAGGCCAGCGCCAGCTGCCTCCGAGCTTCCGCATCGGCCGGCGCCAACTGCACGCCCCGGCGCAACTCGGCCATGGCCGCCTGCGCCTCACCGCGCGCCAGCAGCGCGCTTCCCAGATCGGTGTGCGCCTGCGGCAAAGCGGGTTTCAGGGTGATGGCCTTGCGAAATTCCGCCACTGCCCTGTCCACTTCCCCCTGTTGCTGCAGCACTTGCCCCAGCGCCGCATGCAGTTCGGCCGTGCGCGGGCTGAAGTGGATGGCCTGTTCGAAGGCGCGGCGCGCATCCGCCAGGTCGCCCTTCTGCGAACTGGCCACCCCGCGCTGGTACGCCGCGACCGCCTTCTGCGCCGGCGTGGGGTTCTGTCCCCAGGCCCCTTGCGCAAGCAGCCACATCGCGCACAGCACAGCCACAAGTTTGTAAGGCAAACGAATTGAGGTCAGCGCGGGAAGCACACCTGGAACTCCGGGCAGGTTTGGATAGGAAAAAACGATATCAGAAACACCGCCCTGCTGTAACCACCGGGGCAGCGAACTCCCCGTGCCTCCAGGCGGTCGCTGCCGTCTACGCGGCGCGAACTTGACCGGCTGCGTAATCCGCCCCCATAGTAGGCGGAACGATGTCGCCGGCCCGGTACTCCCGCCTCTGCTGCCTTTGGCTGCTGCTGGTAAGCGGGGCCATGTTCTGCCCGCCCGGCGCTGTTGCGGAGAACGCCAAACCGCAAGCTACGCCTCAACCGCCCCGCCTCGCCTGGTTCACCGACGTCGCCGAAAAAGCAGGCTTAACCATGCAGGACGTTTTCGGGGGCCTGGAAAGCAAGCAGTACATCATCGAGACCACCGGCACCGGCGTGGCCATCTTCGATTACGACAACGACGGCTGGCCCGACATCTTCCTGGTCAACGGCACCACCCTCGCCGGCTTACCCGCGGGCCAGGGGCCAACCAACCATCTTTACCGCAACAATCACGACGGAACCTTCACCGACGTTACCGCGCAGGCGGGGCTGGGGGGAGCTCCCGGCTGGGGACAGGGCGTGTGCGTGGGCGACTACGACAATGACGGCTGGGAAGATTTGTACGTCACCTACTATGGCAAGAACCGCCTGTACCACAACAACCATGGCACCTTTACCGAGGTAGCGGAAAAAGCCGGAGTGTCGGGCACGGGTAAAGCCTGGGGTTCGGGCTGCGCCTTCATGGATTACGACCGCGACGGCAAGCTCGACCTGATGGTCGCCAACTACGTGGATTTCGACCTGGCCAACGCGCCCAAGCCTGGCGACCGGCCCACCTGCCTGTGGAAGGGCGTGCCCGTGATGTGCGGGCCCCGCGGATTGAAGGCGGCGAAGAACATTCTCTATCACAATCGCGGCAATGGCACCTTTGAGGACGTGAGCGCCAAGTCACATATTGACCAGGCGGCCGGCTATTACTCGCTCAGCGTTTCCACCCTCGATTACGACAACGACGGCTGGCCCGACATCTACGTGGCCTGCGACAGCACGCCCAGCATTCTTTACCACAACAACCACGACGGCACCTTTGCCGATGTAGCCGTGGTGGCCGGCGCCGCCTTCAACGAGGATGGGCGCGCCCAGGCGGGCATGGGCTCCACCGTGGCCGACTACGACGGCGACGGCAATCTCGACATCTTCAAAACCAATTTCTCTGACGACACCTCCACCCTTTATCACAACAACGGCGACGGCACCTTTTCCGACGCCACCTTTCCCGCCGGACTCGGCCTGCACACGCAATACCTGGGTTGGGGCACGATGTTTTTCGATTTCGATAACGACACCTGGCCCGACCTGCTGCTGGTGAACGGCCATGTCTATCCCGAGGTGGACAAGTACAAGCTGGGCAGCAACTACGAGGAGCCGCGGATTCTCTATCACAACAATGGCAATAGCACTTTTACCGACATTTCCGCCAGCGCCGGCCCAGCTATCACCGCGCGCTGGTCCGGCCGGGGCCTGGCGATTGGCGATTTACGGAACAACGGCCAGCTGGCCGCGGTCGTCAGCAACATGAACGCGCGCCCCAGCCTGCTGGTAAACCAGGTTCACAATGGCAATCACTGGATTGAAATCAAAACGGTGGGCACAACTTCCAACCGCGATGGCATCGGGGCGCGCATTACGCTGAAAGCGGGCAAGCGAACTCTGGTGGACGAAGTGCGCAGCGGCTCCAGTTACGATTCCAACAACGATATGCGCGTGCACTTCGGCCTGGGCGCGGCGAGCAAGATTGATGATCTGCAGATTCGCTGGCCAAATGGGCTGATGGAGCGCTTCCCTGGCCTGGCAGTAGATTCCATCCACACCCTGCGCGAAGGCAGCGGAGTTAAGCTGAGCACGGCCATTACTTCGCCGCGCTCTCCTTCAAATAGCCCCCACTGAGAGTCTTCTTCTCTTTTGCAATGCCAAGGAGCGTTGGATAAAACTGCACAAACGTGGTGTCCACCGCGCCATGCTCCCTATGGCAGGAGTAGCAGGAGGCCTCGACCGGAACTTGTTTGGCCGGCGAAGCCCCTTCTTCAAAGCCAAAGAACGCCCACTTGCCGGCAAAGCGGGCCTCGTCCTTCACGTGGACTTCCACTCCCATGCGGTCGGCGGTCTGAAAATGGCCGGCCTTGTTGATGGACGCATTGCTTCCTGCGCCGCGCACCTCCAGCACCAGCATCGTCTTGTCCGGCCAGGTGCCGGTTTCAAGGAACTTCCGATAAGCTCCGGGATTAACAAACACGTTGTCGAACATCAACATGTTCTGCGCGCCCGCCGTGTAGCTCATGCCCAAACCGGAGGAAAGATAGACCCACTCGCGATAGTTGGAGGGAAATAACATGCGCCCGTCCGCCGTGTATTGCGGTGCCTCCGCCTCATTGACCGGTTGGTTTTGCGGGCCCGCCCCCAGCAACGCCGGCACCAGAAGTGCTAGACCGAGCCACCAACTTTTGCGCATGTCGTCGCCCCCGCGTTAGATTTCCACTTAGACGCGGACACCGACAAAAAGTTATCAATTAGGTCTCACCGAAATCGCAATCCGCGCCAGCGGGCTCCCTATTTCTTTCCCGGCCCAAACTTCATTGTGCGCACAATCCCCTTCCCCTCCTGGACGTACACCAGTTGGTCGGCGGGCACATTCTTCAGCGAATCCACCTGCCCGCTGGGCCAGCGAATCTCCAGCACGTCCACCTTTTCGGCCTTGCCCAGGCCGAAGTGCACCCGCAGGTCGCTTTGCGACAAGTACCCGCCGCCGCTGCGCACCTCGTCAATCTGCTGGTGGGGTGCGGATTCATCCGGCGGCTGGGTTACGCAGCGCAGGCGCGCCCCGATGCCGCTGCGGTTCGACTTCACTCCGATGGTGCGGACCTTGATCCAGTGCGACTTTCCCGGCGAATCACAGCGCAGCAACTGGGGGTATGAGTTTGCCGTGTTCACCACCATATCCACATCGCCGTCATTGTCGAAATCGCCAAAGGCGCAGCCGCGCGCCGGGGACGGCGTGGTAATGCCCGGCCCCGCCACCAGCGATACGTCCTCAAACTTTCCGTCGCGCAGGTTGCGGTACACCAGCTTGCGCTGGGCATAGCCTTCTTCCGTCGTGAGCTGTTCTACTTCCGGATACACGTGGCCGTTGCAGATCAGGATGTCGGGCCAGCCGTCGTTGTCCATGTCGAACCAGCCGCACCCCCAGCCCAGAAAGCGCGTGTTCAGGCCCAGGCCGGCCGAATAGGTCATGTCTTCGAAGTTGGCGTTGCCCAGGTTGTGGTAGAGCGAGTGGGTATCGCCGGCGAAGTTGGTTTTAACGATATCCAGGTTGCCGTCCAGATCGTAATCGCCGGCGGAAACGCCCATGCCCGCCTGCGGCTTGCCGTCGGGGCTGAAGGCGCAGCCCGCCAGAATGCCGATGTCCTCGAATTTGCCGTTCTTCTTGTTCTGATAAAGCACACTGGGGCTGGAATCATCGGCCACATAGATATCAGGCCAGCCGTCGTTATCGAAATCTGCGGTCAGCACCCCCAGGCCGTAGGTGCCGTTGGCCTGCAGGATGCCGGAGGCTTCCGAAACATCGGTGAAGGTGCCATTGCCATTGTTGTGATACAGGATGTTCTTGCTGCCGTTCAGGCCGGGCGGCCCGCAGGCCACCATCACGCCCTTGTACAGGCAGGGTCCGGATTCCGGCAGAGGCGCCGTTTTCAAGTCGAGATCAATGTAGTTGGCCACGAAGAGGTCGAGATGGCCATCGCGGTCGTAGTCAATAAAGGCGCAGCCGGTGCTCCAGCGCTTGCCGTTGCCGCCCACGCCGGCCTTGTCGGTCACATCAGTGAAGGTGCCATCGCCGTTGTTGTGGTAGAGGACGTTCTTGCCGAAGTAGGTGAGGAACAGATCTTCGTAGCCGTCGTTGTCGTAATCGCCGATGCACACGCCCTGGCCCCAGCCGCTGTGCGCCAGCCCCGCTTTGGCGGTCACGTCGGTGAAAGTGCCGTCGCGGTTGTTCTTGAAAAGATGACAGTGCGGTTCGCTGCCAGACGGAAACCCTTCGAGGCGCCAGCCATTGACCAGAAAGATGTCGAGCCAGCCGTCGTTGTCGTAATCGTAGAACGCGACGCCGCAGCCGGTGGTTTCCAGCAGGTATTTGTTCTTGTGCTCGCCACCGAAAATCGTCCTGGCGTTCAGACCGCCCTGCTTGGCGACGTCAACAAAACTGATGCCGAGTTCGGAGAATTTGGGGGCAGGGGGATACTTCGCTGCCGCTTTAGGAGGCGCCGCGCCAGGGACCCCGGTGCTCTGCAATCGCAGCCCTGCGCTCAATGGGCGCGGCATGGCCAGAGCCAGCACGCTGGGTAGTGGCAACACCAGCGCTGACCGGCTCAAGGATCGGAGAAATGCGCGCCGCGAGAAAGGCAAAGGCAGGTACCTGACGGGGATTGGCCCGTGTTAGAATTCGCCGTTTATTTCTACATAAATGCCCCACGCCTTGCAACCTTCCCTAGCCCCTTTCCGGCTGCTACAGCTGTTGACGAAATCCCGCTTAAGACTGGCGCTTGGGGGCATTCTTCTTGTTTCCCTCGTTTCCGTTGGTTTCGCCGCTACTCCGCCTGCTGCCCTGCCGCTCGCACTCTCCCGCCCGGCGCGTCCCTGGGAGTTCCTGCCTGTGCTGGGCCAGCGGGCCGCCCTGTTCGGTTACGAATCCGGACAACTCGAAGCCTGGGTCTATCCCCTTAAGCTCTTCCGCGAGTTTCACCTCGAGTTCCACGTGGGCGGGGAAATCGTTCCCGCCGAATCGCTGGCCCGCACCGTGATTGTTCGCCCCGAGTCCGCCACTATTCTCTACGGCTCCGACCTTTTTCAGGTTCGGGAAACGCTGTTTGTTCCTGTTACAGAACATGGCGCGGTCGTCATTCTCGACATTAGCACCGCGGAGCCGCTTCAGGTCGAAGCGTCGTTCGTGCGCGATTTCACCCTGGAGTGGCCGGCGGCTCTTGGCGCCACTTACATGAGCTGGGATCCCGCCCTGCACGCCTTTTCCCTGGGAGAAGAGTCGAAGCAATTTTTCGGACTGGTGGGCTCGCCGGATGCGGTCAGTTTCCGCCAGGAGTATGCCACCAACTACTCCGCTTCCACTAAGAACTCGTTCACCCTGGCCCCGGCCGGCAAAGGGCAGACAACGCAGGTTATCGTGATTGCCGGTTCGGTAACCGGAGCTGCTGCGGCCCAGGCCACGTACCAGCACATTGGCGGCGACTATTCCATGCTGCTGCGCGACTCCGCCGGCTACTACCGCCGCGAACTGGAGCAGACCGTCAGCCTGCAACTGCCCGACTTGCAATTGCAGCAAGCCTACGACTGGTCGCGGGTCAGCCTCCTGCAAGGAATCGTGACCAATCCTTACCTTGGTACCGGCTTGGTTGCCGGGTACCGTACTTCGGGCGACAGCCAGCGCCCCGGTTTCGCCTGGTACTTCGGGCGCGATTCCGAGTGGAGTTCGTTCGCCCTCGACGCCGAAGGCGATTTTGCCCATGCCCGCCAGGCACTGGACTTCATTTCCAAATTTCAGCGCGGCGACGGCAAAATTCCCCACGAGATTTCCCAGACCGCCACTTTGGTGGACTGGTTCAACAAGTTTCCCTACCCCTGGGCCTCGGCTGACGCCACCCCGCTGTTCATCATTGCCGCGCGCGATTATGTGCAGCAGAGCGGCGACGTCGCTTTCGCCAAGGAGAAGTGGAACAACCTGTGGAAGGCCTACCAGTTCCTGCATTCCACCTGGGACGCGCACGGATTCGCACAAAATATTGGCGTAGGCCATGGCTGGGTGGAGGGCGGACCGCTGCGTCCTCCGGAGCATGCCGCGCCTGCCGGCGCGCCCGGCATGCCGCCGCAGGTGATTAAGACCGAGCTCTACCAGAGCGGCCTGGGCATCGAGGCCCTGCGGGCCCTTGCTGATCTAGCCCGCCTCACCGGGCACGCCGATCTTGCCGGCGAACTGGAAAAGGCTGCCCAGCGCCAGCTTCCATTACTGAACCAATCTTTCTGGAATCCTCAGGAGAAAATCTGGGCCTTCGGCCTGGATCCCAAGGACCGCCAGATTGATGTCGCCAGCATCCTGGCCACGGTACCAATGTGGTTCCGGTTGCTGGATGCGAGCAATTCGGAAATGATGATCAACCGCTTCGCCGCTCCCGACTTCGAAACTGACTGGGGGGCGCGCATCATCTCCGAGCGTGATCCGCGCTACGATCCCGGCGGCTACCACTATGGCAGCGTGTGGCCGCTGTTCACAGGCTGGGCCAGCGTGGGGGAATACCGCTACCATCGCGCCCTGCCCGCCTACGCCAACCTGCGCGCCAATGCCCTGCTGGCGCTCGATGGCTCTCTGGGGCATGTAACCGAGGTATTGTCCGGCGACTACTACCAGGGCCTGTCCACCGCTTCCCCGCATCAGATCTGGTCGGCCGCCATGGTGGTCAGCCCGCTCCTGCTGGGCATGATGGGATTGCAGGCCGACGTTCCCCACCACACGCTGGTATTTGCCCCTCATGCGCCGCCGGAGTGGAGTTCGTTTCGAGTGCTCAACGTTCGTGTTGGGCCGGCGGCCCTCGATTTCGGCTACAGCCGCACCGATGATGAAATCACCTTGCAGGTGCGCCGTGCAGGTAGGGGCGATTGCACCCTGGAGTTCTCGCCTGCCGTGAGCCTGCGCGCCCAGGTGATGGGAGTGGATGTTAACGGCCGTCCCGCGCCGTTCCGCGCCGAACCCACCGCCGAAGACCAGCACGTGCGCGTGCGTTTCGGGGTTTTTGAGGGCGAAAACACCGTGCGCATCCATCTGCGCGGCGACTTCGGCCTGGACCTGGCTAACCCGCTCCCCGCCCTGGGCGAACGCTCCCGCGCCCTCAAGGTTGTGTCCCAATCATGGAACAAGCTCCGCAGCACCCTTACGCTCCAGCTGGCCGGTATTGCCGGAAGGCATTACGGCCTGGCCATGCGCAACCCCAGCCAGGTCGCCTCCGTCGAGGGCGGAGAAGTGGTAAAGTTGCCCAATGGCGCGGCTTCCCTGCAAGTCAGCTTTCCCGCCAGTGACCGATCCGGATATGAAAACAGCGTGGTGGTCATTCACTTTATTTCCGAGCCAGCCGCGCTCACAGTCGCGCAATGATGCGCATAAGGAATTCTGACATGGTTAAGTTTTCCGCTCTTATCCTGTTTGCCTCTCTTCTGTCTTTGTCTCCGGCCCAAGCCCAGCAACACACCCGCGACGCCGAAGGCCACCAATGGTGGCAGCACTCAGTTTTTTACGAAATTTATCCCCGCAGCTTTGCCGACAGCAACAACGACGGCGTCGGCGACCTCAACGGCATCGCTTCTAAACTCGGCTACCTGCGCGATCTGGGCGTGGACGCCATCTGGATCGCGCCCTGCTATCCCTCGCCCCAGGTGGATTTCGGCTACGACGTTTCCGATTACGACAACATTGACCCCATGTATGGCACCCTGGCCGATTTCGACCGCATGGAGCAGCAGGCAAAAAAGAGTGGCGTCCGCATCATCATGGATTTCGTGATGAACCACAGCTCCGACCAGCATCCCTGGTTCATCAACTCGCGCTCCTCCCGCAGCGCCGCCAAGCGCGACTGGTACATCTGGCGCGACGGCCGCGCTCCCGGCCAGCCGCCCAACAACTGGGAATCAACTTTCGGCGGCTCCGCCTGGCAATGGGATTCCAAGACCCGGCAGTACTACTATCATTTCTTCTACGTCCAGCAACCCGACCTCAACTGGCGCAATCCCGCGGTGGAGAAGGCCATGTTCGATGTCCCCCGCTTCTGGTTCAAGCGCGGCGTGGCCGGCTTTCGCCTGGACGCAGTGGACACGCTCTTCGAAGATCCCCAGCTGCACGACAATCCCACCCTCCCCGGCAAGAACGCCTTCGGCCTTCCCAACATGGTCAACAAGTACAACACCAAGCTGCCGGAGGTGCACGACGCGCTGCGCAAACTGCGCCAGGTGGCCGACCAAAATGACGCCGTGTTGATCGGCGAAACCTGGACCAGGAATGTGGCCGAGCTCAAGCAGTATTACGGCGCCCACAATAACGAACTGCAGATGCCTATGGACTTTCTGTTCACGCGGGTGGACAAGCTTTCAGCGCCCGAATTCCGCAAACAGATCGCCGCCGTGGACTCCGCCGGCGGCTGGCCTGTCTACGTTTTCAGCAATCACGACATTCCCCGCGCCTACGACCGCTACGGCGATGGCCAGCATAACGACGAGATCGCCAAGCTGCTGGCCGGCTTCTACCTGACCCTGCGGGGCACGCCCATCATGTATTACGGCGAAGAAATCGGGATGCGCAATAACGACCCCACCCGCCGCGAGGATGTAAAGGACCCCATCGGGCGCCGCGGCTGGCCCAAGGAGAAGGGGCGCGACGGCGAGCGTACCCCCATGCAATGGAGCGATACCGCTAACGCCGGCTTCTCCAAGGGCAAGCCCTGGCTGCCCGTCCCCGGCACTTTCCGCACTCACAACGTAGCCAGCGAACTCAAAGACCCTAACTCCATCCTCAACTTCTATAAGCACGTTCTGGCGCTGCGCCACACCAACCTGCAGCTGCGCGAAGGCAGTTACGTGCCGCTCAACCAGAGCGACAACAACGTGCTTTCCTACTTGCGCTCTTATCGGGGCAAGGCGGTGCTGGTGGTGCTGAACATGTCCTCCAGCGCGCAGACACCCAGCTTCGATCTCGCCGCCCAGGGATTCGTGCAACCGCGCGTGAGCACTCTTCTAACCAGCTCAGCCAAATTGCTGTCGGATGCCAAGACGGTGCAGACAGAACTCCAGCCCTTTGGGGTTTACATCGGCGAGGTGTCCGGGGCAAACAAATGATGAGATTTGGGGCGCGGCGCCCTCGCCCGCGTCTTTCAACCGGGCACGGAGAAACTTTCCGCCGGTGTTTGTCGCTCCCCCAGCAACCTCCACAACACCACGGACAAACCCATAAACAGCCAGACCAGCGGCATGACTTCGCCATCGCCCAGCGTGTACTGAACCAGGCAACCAAGATAAAAAGCGAGCGCGCTGGCAAAAATTCCCAGCGCCAGCCCGCGGTAAAACCAGGGCGCCTGCGCGCTGGCTCGCAGCAGACGGCGCAGGTGCCGGAAATAGGCAATCATCAGCCACAACCACAGCCCCAAAACAGGCAGCCCACAGTCCACCGCCAGCTCGATGTAGGTGGAATGGAAGTGTCCGCCGCGCAGGGGAAACATATTGTAGGCTGCGATGTTGAAGCGGTTGCCGGGAAGCTGCACGCTGTCCAGACCAATCCCCAGCAGAGGATGCTCGCGGATCAGGCGCGGGCTGGCCTTCCACATCATCATGCGAAACTCGGTGCCCGGCTCGCTGCTGCTGAACCAGGAGAGGCGGCGCTGGTCACGAATCCAGAACGAACCGGCCAGCAGGATGGCCATGGCGGCCACTATCGAAACTACCCGCATCCTGGGCCGCACCGTCATCCACAATGTCACCAGGCAGGCAGCCAGCAACGCCAGCACATACGAGCGCGTCACCGTGGCCCACAAACTGGCCGCCAGCGCCACAAAAATCAGGATCAGCAGTACCCGCACGAGTGTTCTGGCACATCCGCTGGTCAGCAGCAGTCCCCAGCCCAAGCCGGCAATCACCATCAGCATGCCGGCATAGGGAATGGCGTGGTAGAAGCGCCCCTGCGCGCGCAGGGGATAGCCCTCGGTCACCAGTTGGCCGGGACTCTGCAGCCACTTGTCCACTGCTGCTCTGGGCACCGCGGCGTAGTAGTACTCCAGCCCGCCGGGAAACGGACGGGCCACCCGCATGCGCAGCATAGCGTCATCTTGTGTCAGGCGCAGTGCACGGCGCCACAACCACAGCCGCCGCACCGAGTGGCCGTTGATTTCGCGCACGATATCCCGGGGACGCAAGCCTGCCTTCGTCATCGGCCCCGGCGCCACATACTGCAGCTTGGTACCGATCCCCGCCGTGAACTGCCACCCGGTTTGAATCGCGCTTACGGAACTGGAAAGCAGCAGCGCCGCCACCAGCCACTTCAGTTGCTCCCTGGTTTTCACATTTTCCGTGGCCAGCAGGAAAATAAAGACCATGCTGTACCAACCCAGGCGCACCCAACTGAGCAGCGGCGCATAGGTGAACAATGTGGAAACACCCGCGCCCACAAAGAACAGCAGCAAAGGAAGGGCCAGGGGGGAGGGCCGCACTCTGAAACCGGTCAGCGCCAGTTTCAGCACCCACAATCCCAGGGC
>DASVBI010000637.1:0-4405 GCA_036375915.1 Terriglobales bacterium
GAAGATCGCGATGCGCATCTGCTCGGGCGCATGCTGACCAGCGAGTGAAAAGTAGGCGATGATAGTGAGGGCGAAAGAAGTGGCAACCAGCCCAGGTTTCCAGCCGCCATACCAGGCGCTCACCATCACCGCCAGCGTGAACACCACCAGCCGGGTTTCGACGAAATTGGAAAGCAGCAGGGTTAAAGCCAGGGCCAGGCCGGTAATCGCGACGGCAAGGGCGATGCGCGCCGCCGCGGGCCGTCGCGGCGGGACACGGAGAGTGCGTTGGATGGGGATGTCCACACGCATGGAGCACCTGACGGAATCCTAGTTCAGTTGAAGATTTCGGCCCACTTACCGAGGTGCAACGGGCAGTGGCCATCAGGACAGAGCGCAACCGGACCAAAGGCGTGAAACTTTTTGTGCAACCTTTTCATGGTGATGAACTCAGAATTTTTGGAACCATCGCGGATGGTGGCGTGTTGCTTTACTCTGTTGGTTCCCCGCGCAGCAACATTCGCGGGTGTGGCCGCGGGCTGACCGTCATGGGTGGGAGCAGCAGAACACGCTCCGCGTCAGGCGGCGTCATGCGGTGGCCAGGTTAGAACTCGATGGTGATGAATCGCGCGGTGTGCAAACCGGTATTCTTGAACTGACGCCGCCCCTGGTTCAGCCACTTTACCGCGCCGGGCGAAAGCGACAGCTGTGACTCGGCGCCGGAAGCCTGCTCGTCCTGCAATTGGAGATTGCTCACCGCGACCAGCAGGCTGTCGTCGCGATAGCTCGCGCCGGCAAATTTATCGCCCGGCGCCAGAGACACCCCGGCCAGGGTTGACCCGCCGATGGAAAGCGCCCAAAGTTGCGGCAAGTGGCGGGAAGAACATCCGCAAATGCTCCGCTCCACCTCGCCCGAGCAGCCGCATTCCCCGGTTTCCACGCCATGCGACTTCAGCGCCACCAGGATGAAGCGCGATTTCACGCCGTTGTTGTTGGCCAACTCCTGCACGCTGAAGTTGCGCAGCACCCGCACCTCGCCTGTGTTCAACTGAACGTCCTGGCTCGCTCCCCTGGCGGGCACAACGGTAAGCGTGGAATCTTCCAGCGCAATCAGGACCAGGTCGTAGATGTTCTGCCGCAGCCGCACATGGGAAGCAGGCGGCAAATCGAGGGCGAAAACCTCGACGATACGATTCGTCAGCAGCAGGTCAAGCTTCCCCAGCGCCGGTTCGCGCATGGGAGCGAACAGCAGAGCCACCAGGCATAAGGAGAGCATTTGCCGGCGGGGGGCGATCACCCCAATAGGGTTACTGGCCATGGTGCGCGAACCGGAGACGCGGCAGATGGGGCCGCGCGTTGTGGTCCATCCGTAAATAATAAGACGCTCCAGGCCGAGGCGGGATAGCAACCGCCCAAATCCGCCCACAAACCGGCGGACCTATGGTCCGGCCGCGGCGATCCCCCATTGTCCGAAAGGACAATTGCGCGCTGTATGCGGCTGAGACCATCATAGAGGGGCGCCGCCCGGTGGGCCTCATGCAGTTTCCTTTTACCATCGCAATCCCGGCTGTGCGCAGCGGTTGGGCCGAGCTAAACGAAAGCGTCCGCGCTCATCGTCTCTGCCCGTTGTGCGACCTGCCATGGATCTGCATTGGCGCTCTCGTATACCTGGGTAAGAGCTGTTTGTTACACCACTCCCCGTCCTCGGGTGCCAGCTTCTTAGACAGGGGGCCGGAGCTGGCTTGCCATTGTCCGCACTGCGCGCACTCCCGTGATCATGGCCAGGCAGCCTGAGGCAGCCTATTGTGCGGGGGCATCGTCCGCTCTGGGCGGCGTGTTGGCAAATGTAATGTTCAACTGCATGCCTTCCAGTTGGCCCGCATCATTAACCTTCACGTCAGTAGCCTTGAGCAGCAGGTAAGAAGCCTGCAACTGGACGGCCCGCGGCGCGTCAATCGGGACCAGGCGATTTTTCCCGGGGTAAAACCACCACAGGTAATCTGGAGTTTCGTATTCCTCCTGCTCCAGGCTGTCGGAAGGAGTCAGCAGGTTCTGGTTGGAATCCAGAGTGGTGAGATAAACGTGCCAGGCGACGATGCCGTCCCCGGGGCCAATGAACACGACGGGCCGGACCAGCAGGCGATAGAGCGGGTGACCGGAAAGATCGTTGATGGTTTTTTGGTAAACCCGGTCGCGGGTGCTCAAGGAAATATTGAGTGTCTGCGGCTCGGCTTGCGCGTTGCCCGCTTTCCAGCTCTTGATGGCGTATTTAGGAGACGGCTGCGCTACCAGCAGGCCTGAAAGTGCAACCAGTGATGCCGCTAGAAGGGTCTTCACCACCTTAGAATGCCCGCCCACGGAGCAGAACGCAAGGCGGCAGCCTGCGCAGTGGCGCATCGCAGCTCCGCGCACTGGCAAGCAAGCCATCACCGCAGCGCCAGCAGCACTGCAAAAGCTCCTTTGCGCCAGAGCACCTCAGGCTTCAGGCCACTTCGCCGGAGCAGGTCCAATTCCGCCTCCAGGGGCACGTAGGTATCCTCGCGCGCCCAGGAAGCGAGCAGCGCCGCCGCCTGCTTAGCGGAGTAGGAAGAGAGCAGGTGCGATTTCCATTGCTGGTGCTGCTCGCTCGCTAAACCCCGATTTGCCGCCGGCTGGCAATCCACGCTGATAAAGACCCCTCCCGGCCGCAGAGCCGCCCGAATGCGGCGGTACAGACTCGCCTTGCTGCTGCGGGTGCGAATGTGGTGCAACGCGAACGAGGCCGCCACGGCATCGCACGCAGGCAGCGAGGTTCGGGTAAAGCTGCCGCGCAGCAGGCGAGCGCGGCTGCCCAGCCTCCGTTCCGCCAGCTTCAGAATTTCCCCGTCGGCATCAATGCCCAGCAGGCGCGCCCGCGAAGCCCGCCGCAGGCAGCGCTGTGCCAGGGCCCCCGTCCCGGTGCCCAGATCAACAATGCTGCGCGCCCGGCGCGGAATGGCGCCGGCGGCCACGTCCAGCATCTCCTCGTAATTGGGGATGAAGGTGCGGATGCGCAGGTCATATTCCGCCAGCTTGATGCCCAGATGGCTCGCTACCCCCATAGGCTCCTTATTTTGACTCTCACTCCGTGCTTTGACCCTCGCTCCGTGCCGAGTGCGACCATGTTATCGCAGGCCAGTATTGCGTCCGCTGGGGGCAGCAACGGAAAACGGCACTATCAGGAGTGCAAATCTTTGCCTCTGCCCAATGCGACCTTCGTGCCATGCTCGCCGGTAAATCTCTTTCCCTGCAGCGTGCTGCCCCGCCCCCGGCTGGCAGGGCTCGTGCACTTCACTCTGGCGGGGAGGGTACCGTGCAGCCTTTTCAATTTCCAACTCCGCAGGAATTCGCCTCGCTTGCAGCCTCCGATCTGGCCGCAATCGGTTTGGTGGAGGCTCCCGCAACTCCCTCGACCGCGCTGGAAACCGAATACCTGATGACCCTCTACGTGCCCCTGGAGCGCCCGCTCAGCGCCGCTGACAATCTTAAGATCTGGAACATCCGCTCCCAGGGAAGCTGGCTCAGCGGGCCGGGAATTAAGGCCAAAATCGTCAACCCTTCCGGCGACTGGGCGCGGGTGCTGCCGGGCGGCCAGATTCGTGTGGACGTCCGCCTCACCCTGGAAACCGAGGACGCCCAGATCATCTTCATGTCCTACAACGGCATCGTGCAACTGAACGGCGACGCCCTTCCGCGGCTGATGCGCGGGGAGGCCATCACGGCGCAAGACGCCTATTTTGTCATCGCCCCAACCTTCGAAACCCGCTCGGAAAAATATTCCTGGCTGAACGGAGTGCAGGCCGTGGGCAAGATGGTTTCGTTCAAGCGGGGGGACGACAGCCACGTGCAATACGAGGTCTTCCGCGTCAAATAGAGCCAGTGTGACGCACCCGGCGCCACTATTTACCGGACTCCTGTCCCAGCTCAACCCGACTCTCGATTGGCCGCTGCTGGCGATGACCGAAAAAGCGAAAATACAAAACGATATTGGCCACCATGATGGCGGCGTACAGTTCGAAGGGCATGGCAAAATCGGTTTCCTCGAAAAGATAGCCAGTGAGCGCCACCGCGCCCGAGGAGGCTCCCAGGCGCATCACCTGGTTGAAGCCTAGGGCGCGTCCCGTCTCTTCCGCCTGCACCATATCGGTGAGGGCGCGCTGCTGCGTGGGCAGCGCGGCCACGCGCAGCGCGGGAATGAGCAGGTAAATGGCCAGCGCCAGCGGCAGGTTGTGCCACAGCGGCAGCAAGGCCATCATGACCGCGCCCAGCCCGCGCGTCCAGGCGATGGCCCGCACAAAACCCAGCCACTGGTCGAGCTTGGGGGCGGTCAGAAGCGCCACTGCGCCTAGCACGCCGGAAGCGAAGCTGTATATCGCCATGCGGTCTTTGGGCAGGTGATACACCAGCA
>DASVBI010000307.1:0-2398 GCA_036375915.1 Terriglobales bacterium
ACCCTGGCTGTACCGGCTTTCCATGCGCGCCATTGACGACCTTTCCGCGCGCGTCGGGGAAGAGCCCGGCGCGGTTCCCCTGCAGCGCAGCCAGCGCGCTCGTAACGTGCGCGCCAGCGATGAGCCCCAACTGCAATACCACCAGCCCGATGAACAATTGATCGCCCAGGACATCATTCCCGACCGCGGCACGGCCACCCCCGAGGACATTGCCGCGTCCGACGAGATGATCACCCTGGTGGAAGCGGCGCTGCTCAGCGCCCCCCGCGAAAACCGCGAAGCCTTTATCCTCAACGCCATTGAGGGCTTCACGGTGGAAGAGATCGCCGCCATTACCGACCGAAAGCCGGAGCAGGTGCGGACGTCGGTAAACGCCGCCCGCGATCACCTGCGTAAAGCCTTGCCCATCCCCAACGAATTCCGAGACAAGCTGTTGCAACATACCAGAACCGCTTGACCGTAAAACCACAGGAGGTGGGGAATGATCCGTCGCCAAGACATCCGCGAACTGGCTCAGTTTGAATGCGGGGAAGGTTCTGCCGCCCTGAGCTTTTATTTCCAGCCGCGGACACCACTCAACAAATCCCATCGCGAAGAGGCCATCCTGGCCAAAGACCTGGTGCGCTCCGCCTTGCGCGAAGTGGATAAGAACGGCAAGGGAAAGAGCGCCCGCGCCGACCTGGACCGCATTCTGGAAATCGCCGAGCGCCTGCATGGCAACCAGACGAGGGCCAAGGCGATTTTCGCCTGCTCGCAGCAGGGATTCTGGCGCGAGTATGACCTGCCGCCGCGCCTGGCGGGCAGCAGCGTAGCGGTGAACCAGCGCTTCCACCTGCGTCCCCTGGCCGCCATCCTGAGCACCATGTACAGCGCCTCGGTGGTTTTGGTGGACCGCAAGCAGATGCGGCGCTTTGCGCTGACCCTGGACGAAATCGTGGCCCGCGAGGAGATCAAGGCGGAACTGCCGCGGCGCGGGCGCAGCGATGGTTTTGCCGGTTACGATGCCGGCCACGCCCAGCGCCACGTGGAGCACGAGGCGATGCACCACTTCAAGGCTGTTGCCGAGCGCATGAAGGAACTCTACGATACCGGCGTTTCCGCCAATTTCATTGTCGGCTGCCGCGACGAAACCTGGCCCGAGTTCGAACCCCATCTGCACTCTTACGTGCGTCAGCATCTGCTGGGGCGGGTAAACCTGGATGCCGCCACCACCACTCCCGAGCAAGTACGGGAGCAGGGCCTGCGCGTGCTCACCGAAGCCCGCGCGAACCGCTGCGAAGCCGTGCTGCGCGAGGTGCTGGGCCAGGCGCAGCGCAACGGCACCGGCGCCGTGGGCTTGCGGCGGGTGCTGCGTTCGCTGGAGACGGGCGAAGTCCAGGCTCTGCTGCTGGGAGATAAGTTCGAAGCTCCGGGGGTGGAGTGCACCAACTGCGGCCACCTCGACTTCCACATGGGCGAGAGCTGCGCCGTGTGCGGCCAGCCGGTGCGGCAACTGAGCGACATTGCCGACGTCCTCATCGGGAATGCGGTGCGCAAGGGCATTGAACTTATCTACGTGGAACAGAATGAGGAACTGGAGAAGGTCGGCCATATCGGCGCCCTGCTCCGTTTCCGCTCCGACCAGAACACGCCCATGAAACAGGCAGGGTAAGAACCGGGAGTCGGTAGTCAGGCGTCGGGAGTCAGCGATATGAGCCCAGCACCGCGTGCTGGGCTTTGTTTTCGTGCTGCCATGTTTACCTTCGGCAACCGAAATTCCTCAGGGGCGAGGAAATGACTGGCTACTGGGTACCGAGTACTTCGCTCCACGACATGTTATTCTTTCCCGCTGTTTTCGCGAGGAGGAGACATGTCTGTATCCCGCCGGCATTTCCTTACCGCCGCAGCCTTGAGTTCGCTCGCTTTCGGATTAGAGGCGCAGGAAAATAAACCGAGTACCGCATCGGGCCAGGTGAAGATGGCGCGCAAGCCGGTGCTGATTAGCGCTCACAATGGGTACAACTACCTGGACCGGGGTTATTCCATTCTGAGCGAGGGCGGCGACCCACTGGAAGCAGGGCTGAGCGTGGTGCGCGGGCCGGAAGATGATCCCAACGACCACAGCGTCGGCCTGGGCGGACTGCCGAACGAAGAGGGCGTAGTCGAGCTGGATTCCTGCTGCATGCATGGACCTTCGCAGCGCGCCGGCGCGGTGGGCGGCGTGCACGACATCAAGAACGTGTCGCTGCTCGCCCGTGCCGTCATGGAGCACACCGGACATGTCATGCTGGTGGGCGACAATGCCACCAAGTTCGGCCTGGAAATCGGCTTTCCCCGCGAGAACCTGCTCACCGAGTCCTCCCGTAAAATGTGGCTGCTGTGGAAGGAAGCGCATTCCGACCGGGACTGGTGGGGTCCC
>DASVBI010000658.1:0-2695 GCA_036375915.1 Terriglobales bacterium
AGCCCATGCCGGCGAAACTACCGGGCCCGAGTCCATCTGGGGCGCTATGAACCTGAAGGCGGAGCGCATTGGCCACGGCCTGACCGCCTGGTATGACCGCGAACTTATGGCGGAGCTGGTGCAGCGGCAGATTCCGGTGGAGGTGTCTGTCACCAGCAATCTGCGCACCGGTTGCTGCCGGAACGTGCAGGAGCACCCACTAAAGATGTATTTCGACACCGGCATTATGGTGACACTTAATTCCGACGATCCCGGCATCTTCGGCACGTCGCTGGGGCGGGAGTATCAGCTGGCTCAGGACGCGTTTGGATTTACGAACGAACAGCTGCGCGAGCTGGCGCGCAATTCATTTGAAGCGTCATTCCTGCCGGCGGATAAGAAACTGGCGTTTCTGAATCAGGTAGACGCGGTCAGCACAGATTTGTAATTTGGCTGTAATTTGTAATGAACGGCTGCAAACACCGAGCCTGATGTCTTAAATTACTCAATTACCAAATTACACAATCTCATGCCTCTTCACATCGGCATTGTGGCTTGCAGCGCGGAGGGGGCGGCGCTCTGCTATCGCACTGTCTGCCTGGAGGGTGCGGCCGTGATGGGCCGCCACGCTCATCCCGAAGTTTCCATGCATACCCATCCGCTCGCCGACTACATGCGCTGCATCTATGCCGGCGATTGGCAGGGCGTGGCCGACCTGATGCTCTCCTCGGCGGAGAAACTGACGCGCATCGGCGCCGACTTCCTCATTTGTCCCGACAACACCATCCACCGCGCCTTCGAACTGGTGGAGCCGCGCTCGCCCCGGCCCTGGCTGCACATTGTGGAAGAGGTCGCCGCCGAAGCGCGCCGTCAGAACTACCGCCGGCTGGCCGTGCTGGGAACACGCTACACTATGGAGGGCCCGGTTTATCCCTCCAAACTCGGGGCTGCCGGCATTGAGCATGCCGTGCCCACGGCCGCGGAGCGCGAGCGCATTGACCAGATCATCATGGACGAACTGGTGTACGCCAGGTTCACTTCGCAATCGCTGGCGTATTTTCTGGAAGTGATTGGCCGGCTCCAAGCCGTGGGCTGCGACGCGGTGGTGCTGGGCTGCACGGAAATTCCTCTGCTGGTCACGCCGGAAACTTCGCCCTTGCCCACCCTCGACTCCACGCGCATTCTGGCGCGGGCGGCGGTGCGGAAGGCAGTGGCCAGTGGCCAGTTAGCTGGAGCGATTTTCTGATCGGCTTCAAGGGCTGAATGCCGATGGCTGTGTGCTGAGGGCCTGGTTTAACTCACCACTTTCCACTGCCCACTGACCACTGCTCCTCGGGTACAATGCTCGGCCCGGAAGATTTTCCATGAGAGGTCACATGCGAACTGCCTTTCTGCTCTCACTGTGCAGTCTGGTTCTTACGGCTTTGCCGAGTACAGCACAGCAGGCCTCTTCCCTCGCTCCGGAGGTGCGCCAGTTCGTCAAGGTGGACGCGCCGGTTATCGCGCTGAGCCACGTCAAGGTGATTGACGGCACGGGAGCGCCGGCGCGAGCAGACCAAACCGTGGTCATTGCCGAAGGCAAGATCCGGGCAGTGGGCGACGCCGCCACCGTTACCCTGCCGCCCAATGCCAAAGTGCTCGACCTGCCTGGCTACAGCGTAATTCCCGGACTGGTCATGATGCACGAGCACCTGTTCTACGCCCCAGGGCTGCCGCGCAACCCCGATGGCTCGCCGGCGCAGCCCATCATGATCAAGGAGGTTGGGTTCAGCTTCCCGCGCCTTTATCTTGCCGGCGGCGTGACCTCGATGCGCACCGCCGGCAGCCTGGAGCCCTATGCCGACCTCAACATCAAGCAGTTGATTGATTCCGGCAAGATGCCCGGTCCCAAAATTGACGTGACGGGTCCCTACCTCGAGGGGCCGCATTCCTTTTTTACCCAGATGCACTTCCTCACCGGGCCCGATGACGCGCGCAAGCTGGTGGACTACTGGGCCGGCCAGGGCGTCACTTCGTTCAAAGCCTATATGAACATCACTCGCGCCGAACTGGGCGCCGCCATCGAGGAGGCCCACCAGCGCCACATCAAGGTGACCGGGCACCTGTGCTCGGTGACGCAAACGGAAGCGGCGCAGCTGGGCATTGATGACCTGGAGCACGGCCCCATGTTCGTGGACACTGAATTTGCGCCCGGCAAAAAGCCTGACCAATGCCCCGAGGGCGAGGCAGCACTCGGTTCGCTGCTCAAAGAGGACGTAGACGGCCCGGCGGTCCAGAAGATGATGCACACGCTTATTGACCGCCATGTGGCGGTCACTTCCACGCTGCCGGTTTTCGAACTGGATGTGCCCGGGCGCCCTCCGCTGCGCAAGCAAATGCTGGATTCGATGCTCCCGCAAGCGGAGATCAATTACCTGCAGGCGCGGGTCGCCCGTCCCTCGCCCGAGATGGCAACGCTGTTTCAGAAGGAGTTGCGATTCGAGCACGAATTTGCAAAAGCTGGCGGCCTGCTGCTGGCGGGCTGCGATCCCACCGGCATTGGCGGCGTGCTCGCCGGCTTCGGCGACCAGCGCGAAGTCGAACTGCTGGTGGAAGCCGGGTTCACGCCCGTTGAGGCCATCCACATCGCCACTGCCAACGGCGCCGAGTACGAAGGCGAATTGCAGCGCCTGGGCACCATTGCGGCGGGCAAGCAGGCCGACCTGGTGCTCCTTCA
>DASVBI010000030.1:0-7832 GCA_036375915.1 Terriglobales bacterium
TGGTGTTCACCGTAGCCGCAGCGAGTGTAAGCACCGCCACCCTGTCGCGACTGTGGGGGACGTGGAGAATGAGCTTTCGCTGCAGCCAGAAACATCGCTTTCGCAAGCCCAATCCCAAGACGTGGTGGATACAAGAAGAGGCAACGCTCGCTGGAGGAGAATTGCGAGTCTCCCATTTGTCCAATAGTTAGACTCTTCTCTCAAAACGGGACGTGGAGTTGGGGTGTGCCGCGCCGGTTAGGCAGGAATAACCTCATAATCGCGCTCCGCGCCGAATCCCAATATGGCACTCCAATTGCCGTAACTCCTGCTGGTTACTGCTGTTCCGGCCACCTTGCGGAAGCGCCGCTATTATATCTGTGTAAGGGAAGTCGCCAGCGCGGCCGGGTGTTGGCGGGGGGAGAGATTCACAAATGACGGAGCCCATCCTGGAAGGACTAGTGGTAGCGAACGATCTGGAGGTAGTAAATATTTTTTCCCGGTCGCTGAATGACATTGGGCTGAGGGCGGAGGCGCATCCCGATCCGGAGTCGGCGGTTGCAGCGTTGTCACACAAGAAGTTTGATGTGGTGATTGTGGACTGTGCCGATGGAGCGAAGAGCGCAGAGATCCTGAAAACCGTACGCTGGCTGCCTTCCAATAATAGGGCGGTGGTAGTGGCGGTAGCGGCGGGCGGAGCCAGCATGCGCGAGGCTTTCGCCAGCGGGGCGGATTTCGTGTTATCCAAGCCGGTGCAGCAGGAACAGGCCACGCGGACGTTGTGGGCGGGTTATGGTTCCATGCTGCGGGAGCGCCGGCGCTACTTCCGGCACCGGCTGGATGTGGAGGCAGAGGTGCAGCTCGAGTCGGGAGAAAAAACACCGGCGCGCACGCTCAACGTAAGCGAATCCGGGCTGGCAATCAGCGCCACGCTGACGATGCGGGCGGGTCAGAAAATCTGGTTTTCCTTTATCCTGCCGGATACCAACCTGGTTATCAGCGGTTCGGGCCAGATCGTGTGGACGGATGCCCGCGGACAAGCGGGTGTGCATTTCGACGAAGTGAAACCAGAGGCGCTGCAGGAGCTGAAGAACTGGCTGGGACTGAAGTTTCTGGACCAACTGGCCAGCAGCACAGAAGCGTATTTCGTCCGCTCCGATAAAATCCCTGTAAAAAACTGAGGCCGACGGCGGCTTAAACAGAGTTTCGCGCCGCCAAAGCTGCTTTGACGCGCGCAGGCGTGAAGGGGGCTTCGCGCAAGCGGGCGCCTGTGGCATCGAAGATGGCGTTGCCCAGGGCGGCGGCTACGGCAGTGATGGAGAGCTCGCCGGCGCCGGTGGCTTCGGCATCTGGCCGATTGAGCAGGACGGTCTCCACCGCCGGAACCTCAATGCCCAGGGGCAAGCTGTGATAGGTGGCCCAGCTGGTGGAAGTAATCTGATGTTCATTCCAGGTCACTTCCTCGCCCAGGGCGCGGCTCATGCCCTGCAGAGCGCCGCCCTCAATCTGATTGCGCAGGCCGGCAGGATTGGAAACGGGGCCACAGTCGGCAGCAGCCACAAAGCGCTTGACGCGCACGCCGCCGGTTGCCCGGTCAACCTCAGCCTCAGCCACCAGGGCCACGTATCCATTATCGCCCTCGTAGGCAACGCAAGCCATGCCACGCCCGGTGGCAATACCGGATGAGGAGCTGTGCGGATTGGGCGAAGGGCGCGGCTCCCACCCGGCCGCGCGCGCAGCCGCTTTGACAACGCCAATCATCCGCTCGTCGCGCAGATGCTGCAGCCGGTAGGCGACCGGATCAGCTTTGACGCGGGCGCTGATTTCATCCATGAAACATTCGTGGGCAAAGGTATTTTGCAGGCGCAAAGGCGAGCGCAGGGGTCCGGTAAAGAACGGCGAAATCACGGTGTGGGCCAGCACGCGCTCGCTGGCAACACTGCCGGCGCCGCCGCACTTGCCGCTGATACAGCCGGTTAGATAGGAAGGCACCAGGTTGTGTCCATTGCGCAATTCGCCGGTGGGCTGAGAAGCACGCTGAGGGACGACGGTTTGCGGCTCGAAACCGGCGAGCAGACCGGTAATCACGTTGCCGGGGTGGTCGTAACCGGGGCGACCGCCGAAGGAAGCGGCCCAGGACTCGCACTCCCAAGCGATGACGTTTCCCTTCGCGTCCAGCGCGGCACGCTGGTCAATGACGCAGGCCTGGCCGTAGTTTTCGCCCCAAGCCATCTCATCTTTGCGGGTGAGTTGCACGCGGACAGGGCGGTGCACGGCCTGGGAGAGCAAGGCCGCGTCATAGGAGACGGTATCGGCGCCATTGAGGCCGTAGCAGGCGGCGCCGCGAGTAAAGATGACGCGAACATTTTCTGGCGACAAACCGAGCAGCGTGGCCACGCCACTGCGGGTGGGATAGACGGATTGAGTGGGAGACCACACGGTCGCTTTGTCGCCTTGCACATCGGCCAGAGCACAGGAGGCGCCGATGGAGCCGTGCATCTGGTAGGGATAGGCATAGGTGGCACGCAGGACGGTGGACGCGCCGGCCAGCTTCTGCTCCACATCCTGCGAGTCCACGACCAGCATGTCGCGCGAGGGCTGCTTGCGCATGTAGTCGTAAAACGTCTGCTGGGGAGGGAGGGCGACGGGCGGGGTCCAGTTGACCTTGAGCTGGCGCGCGGCCTGCTCGGCCTGCCATTGTTTCTCCGCAACCACGCCAACAAAGTTCTTGAGGACGACCACCTTCACCACACCCGGCAAATCGCGCACCGAGGCTTCATCCACACTGATAACGGTGGAGCCAATCGCCGGGGGCCTGACGACGCGGCCGTGCAACATGCCGGGGACGCGCACATTGTGCACAAATTCGAAACGGCCGGTGGCGAGAGAGCTTATATCCATGGAGGGCACGGGCTGGCCGAGAACCGTCCATTCACTGGGCGGCCGGCGGCGGGCCGCCGGATTCAGCTTGAGGTTGAAGTGCTTGCCACCGATGAGCTGGGCATAGCTAATCCGTTTGCCGGCGGGGGCATTGATGACGCCGGCGGCTATGGTGAGCCGGCTCACAGGCACGCGCAGGCGGCGGGAGGCCAGGCCCAGCAGGGCCTCGCGTGCGGTGGCGGCAGCCTGGGCAAGGCCGCTGGTGTTGAAATTGACCGGGGTGGACTGGCTACCTGAGGTTGTGCCCTCGTCGGGGGTGACGGAGGTATCACACTGAATGAGGCGCACGCGGTCGAGGGGCACGCGCAGTTCTTCGGCGATCAGCTGTGTCTGCACGGTAGCCATGCCCTGGCCGAAATCGCACTTGCCGGTATAGGCGGTGACCAGGCCATCGGCGCCAACAGCAATCCAGGAGTCGAGCTGGCCGGGGTCAATGTGCGACATGTGAGTGCCGAACGGGCCCTGGGCAAGCGCGAGAGGGTCGAGCAGCGTAGCCGCGCTGAAGCTGACGATGAGAGCGCCGGATGTTTTCAGGAAATTGCGGCGTGAAAGCGATGGGCTCATACGCGCACCGTTTGCGCGTAGCGTTCAATGGCGCGCACCATGCGCACGTGAGTGAAGCAGCGACAAAGGACATGGGCCAGGGCCTGCTGAATCTCTTCGCTGCCGGCTTTGGGATTACGGTCGAGAAAGGCCTTGGCGGTAAGGATGACGCCGCTGAGACAAAAACCGCACTGGGCGGCCTGCTCATCAATGAAGGCCTGCTGAATGGGATGAGGCTTCTCCGGCGTACCCAGGCCTTCCAGGGTCACGATTTCGGAGGTGCCGACTGCGCTTAGCGGGGTGATGCAGGAACGAATCGCTCGGCCGTCCAGGAGGACGGTGCAGGAGCCGCACTGGCCGAGGCCGCAGCCGAACTTGGGACCGCGCAACTGGAGTTCGTCGCCCAGAACGTAAAGCAGTGGAGTGGCAGGGTCGAGGTTGACCGTATGCACGCGGCCGTTGACCTTCAGAGGGATGGCGCTCATCTGTTTCTCGCTTTCGCAGGTTGAGCAGGTGCTTGGGACAGATGAAGCATTTTATTCCGCTGCGGGCTGGAAAGGGAATCTGCGGCATCCTTCCGCCCACGGAGGCCAAGGCCCGAATGCCTGTTGCCTGGGTTCGTGCGCCTGAAGCCGCAGGTTTTCCGGCCGCAGCCGCGGTAAAGGTAAGCAGTGTTGTGGCACAGCACATTGGCCGGGCAATTTGTTTAATATCGTCTGTACGGGGTAACGGCGAATCGAATGCCAGGAGGAGTGCCAGCCATGAACCCAGTGGAGTTGGAAAATCCGCCGAAAGTCTCGGACCGCCCTCTAACTAAAGATGAACTGGACAAACTGAACGCGTACTGGCGCGCCGCAAATTATCTTTCTGTGGGGCAGATTTATCTCTACAAAAATCCGCTGCTGCGCGAGCCATTGAAGCTGGAGCACATCAAGCCGCGACTGCTGGGGCACTGGGGAACAACCCCGGGACTGAATTTTGTGTACGTACATCTCAACCGGCTGATCAGAAAATACGATCTGAACGTCATTTATATAACCGGTCCCGGTCACGGCGGCCCCGGCGTGGTGGCCAACACTTACCTGGAGGGCACCTACAGCGAGCTCTATCCGCACATTCAGCATAACGAGGAGGGACTGCGCCGGCTGTTCCGGCAGTTCTCCTTCCCCGGCGGAATTCCCAGCCACGCCGCTCCGGAGACACCCGGCTCCATCAACGAAGGCGGGGAACTCGGATATTCCCTCGCCCACGCCTACGGAGCGGTATTCGACAATCCCGACCTGCTGGCCTGTTGCGTGATCGGCGACGGCGAAGCTGAAACCGGAGCCCTGGCCACCAGCTGGCACTCCAACAAGTTCCTGAATCCTGCGCGCGACGGCGCCGTGCTACCGGTGCTTCACCTGAACGGCTACAAGATCGCCAACCCCACCGTTCTTGGGCGCATGAGCGACGAGGAACTCACGGATTTGTTCAACGGTTACGGCTACAAGCCGTACTTCGTGGAAGGCCACGAACCGGAAGCCATGCACCAACTCATGGCCGCTACCCTGGACGCCATCACGGAAGAAATCCGCGCCATCCAGGAGCAGGCTCGGCGGCAGAAGTCACAGGAGCGGCCGGTGTGGCCAATGATCGTGTTGCGCAGTCCCAAAGGCTGGACCGGCCCCAAGTTCGTGGACGGCAAGCCGGTGGAGGGGACGTGGCGCGCGCACCAGGTTCCGGTTACAGACCTGAGCAAGCCGGAGCATCTGAAAATCCTGGAAGAGTGGATGAAAAGCTACCGCCCGGAGGAACTATTTGACCAAGCGGGCAGATTCCGTCCCGAACTGGCCGAACTTGCGCCCAGGGGCAACCGGCGGATGGGAGCGAATCCTCATGCGAATGGCGGGCTGTTGCTGAAAGAACTGCTGATGCCAGATTTCCGCGATTACGCCGTGATGGTGAGCAAGCCGGGCATAGAGCACGTGGAATCCACCAAGATCGCAGGCATGTTTTTGCGGGATGTGATGAAGCTGAATCTGGAGTCGCGGAATTTCCGCCTGTTCGGCCCCGACGAAACCGCGTCCAACCGCCTGGATGCGGTGTACCAGGTCACGCCCAAGATCCTGATGGAGCCAATTCTGGCCACCGATGAACACCTGTCGCATGAAGGACGGGTGCTGGAGATGCTGAGCGAGCACATGTGCCAGGGCTGGCTGGAAGGGTATCTGCTGACCGGCCGGCACGGCCTGTTCTCCTGTTACGAAGCCTTCATCCACATTGTGGATTCGATGTTCAATCAGCACGCCAAATGGCTGAAGGTGACGCGTGACATCCCCTGGCGGCGGCCGATCGCGTCGCTCAACTACCTGCTGACTTCCCACGTATGGCGGCAGGACCACAACGGCTTCAGCCACCAGGACCCGGGATTCATTGATTTTGTGGTCAACAAAAAGGCGGACGTGGTGCGCGTGTACCTGCCGCCGGACGCCAACACGCTTTTGTCGGTAATGGACCACTGCCTGCGCAGCCGCCACTATGTGAACGTGATCGTGGCCGGCAAACAATCCGAACTGCAATGGCTGGATATGGAGGCGGCCATTGAGCATTGCACCAACGGCATCGGCATCTGGGGGTGGGCAAGCACCGACCAGGACAGCGAACCGGACGTGGTCATGGCCTGCGCCGGCGATGTTCCGACGCTGGAGACGCTGGCGGCGGTGGACCTGCTGCGGCAACATTTTCCCGACATCAAGGTCCGGGTGGTGAACGTGGTGGACTTGATGACCTTGCAGCCCTCTTCGGAACATCCGCACGGGCTCTCAGACCGCGACTTTGATTCCCTGTTCACGGTGGATAAGCCAATCATCTTTGCCTACCACGGCTATCCCTGGCTGATTCACCGGCTCACCTACCGGCGGCACAATCACGACAATCTGCATGTGCGCGGCTACAAAGAAGAGGGCACGACCACGACCCCCTTCGATATGACCGTGCTCAACGAACTGGATCGCTATCACCTGGCCGGCGACGCGGTGGACCGGGTACCGCGCTTGCAGCGCGTGGGGGCGCACTTCAAGCAGTTCCTGCGCAATCGGCTGGTGGAACACAAGCAGTACATTTGCGAGCACGGCGACGATATGCCTGAGATCCGCAACTGGACGTGGCCGGGCTGATGAAGATCCTGGTCCTTAATTCGGGGTCGTCCAGCCAGAAGAGCTGCTTGTACGAGATTGGCGCGGAACTTCCCCCCGATCCCCCACCCTGCCTGTGGCAAGCGAAAATCGAATGGCAGGGAGACACCGGCTCAGTGGCGATCCGGAACTCACACGGCGCGAGCCTTAAGGAACGCGTCAAAATTACCTCCCGCGGGCAGGCCATCGAATACCTTATGGGCAGGCTATGGAAGGGAGAGGCCGGGGCAGTCGGCTCGCCTTCGGAGATTGACGTGGTTGGACACCGGGTGGTGCACGGCGGTCCCGACTATGAAAACCCGGTGCGAATCACATCGCAAGTGAAGGCTGCCATCGTCGGCCTGGCCGAGTTTGCCCCGCTGCACAACCGCGCCGAACTGGACAGCATGGAGATGGTCGAGAAGCTGTTTGGCCCGGTGCCGCAAGTAGCTGTATTCGATACCGGCTTTCACCAGACCATACCGCGGGCGGCGGCCGTGTACCCGGGACCGTACGAATGGTTATCCGCCGGCATACGGCGCTACGGCTTTCACGGAATCAATTACCGGTACTGCTCTGGACGCGCGGCACGGCTGCTTGGCCGAGACCTGAGTTCCCTGCGGTTGGTGGCCTGCCACTTGGGCAACGGGTGTTCCCTGGCCGCGATCCGCAACGGAAAGAGTATTGACACCACCATGGGCTTCACCCCGCTGGAAGGGCTGATGATGGGCACGCGCTCGGGTTCGGTTGATCCGGGCATACTTACTTACCTGATGCGGCAAGGCGGGCTTACCGCACAACAACTGGACCAGGTTCTGAACACGCAGTCCGGGCTACTGGGCATTTCCGGGCGATCGGGAGATATGCGCGACATTCTGGCCGCCATGAAGAAAGGCGATGAGCGCGCCAGACTGGCTTTCGACATCTACATCCACCGGCTGCAGTCCGGAATTGGAAGCATGACAGGAGTTCTGGGCGGGCTTGACGCGTTGGTGTTCACCGGCGGAGTAGGCGAGAATTCGCCGGAAGTGCGCGCTGCGGCCTGCGAAAATTTCCGGTTTCTCGGCATAAGCCTGGATGCGGCAAAGAATGCCCAATCTCCGCCGGATGGGAACATTGCCGCGCCAGATTCGAGCGTTCCCGTGCTCATCATTCGGGCCCAGGAGGATTGGCAGATTGCCCGCGAGTGCTGGGCGCTGGCCGGCGGGAGCGACTGCT
>DASVBI010000026.1:0-5118 GCA_036375915.1 Terriglobales bacterium
ACAAGCTTTTGAACACCACACCCCCTATGGCCAAGCCCCAGATGATGCCGAACAGGCTCCAACCGAAGCCGCCACGCAGCTGACAAGGGTGAAAGGCGTATATGTGCCGGCAATCAGCAGGTAAATCGAGGAGTGGTCGAGTATACGAAAAACGTGGCGTACCCGCGGCCCGGGTAGCGCGTGATAGAGAGTGGAGGCCACGTAGAGCAATACCAGCGTCGCACCATAGATACTGGCGCTTACGATGTCTCTGGCACCGCCGCGCAGTGTGGCGATTGTGAGGATCAGTGCTGTGCCGGCGATACTCAGCGCCACGCCGACGCCGTGCGTAACGCTGTTGGCAATCGTCTCACCGAGGTTCTCCTGGCGCATGCACTATTCATAGCGCGTTTCGTCCTGTGGAGCTAGAAGAAATCACTGAGCGCCGGTGTCTCGCGGTAGGTGCGCCCGAGTTCCTTTGGCTCTTTTGGCTTTCTAGTTTCCAAGAACCAGTGTGGCGAATTAGGCGGATTGCTTATTTGCCGAGGCGGGGAATTGGAGGAGTTTGCCGCGAATTATGGACACCACGGGCTTCGCTTTTGGCTGGTACTTTTCGGGAATGTAGAACTCGATGATGCGGGCCATGGTACTTCCTTGCCTTTCTTTTCTGAGCCCTTGCTTCTATTGAGATCGTCCCTTTTGGGTTCTGCCTCGTTGGATGATGTTGAGCCGGGAAAGTACCGGCATTCTTGAATTGTCACGTGTTTTTTACAATTGGGTTCGGCCCGAATGGAACGGGCCAGTCAAACTCTCGCCATTTACTACGGACGCCGGGAGACCGCGACGGCCGAAGTCGGGGCCCTCCTACGGGCGGTGTCGGGTGCAAGGCCGAGACCTGGTTGCGTATTCCGTTCCACGGTCCCGATTAACGGCTGATCGGTGATCGCAAGAAACAACCCGTTCGGCTGAGAGTGCTGCCGAGCGCAGAGTTCTTCAACGAGAGCCCGGGCCGGCCGGCTTAGGACCTGCTGCGGAAGCACTTTGAAATTTCGGAATACCCACATCAAGTACACGCACTCCAGGAACGAAGGGCGAACATAGCGCGGCCCCAACGACGTCACGAGCCGCAACACGCCCCAGCGCAGGTAATTCATCCACACAGCCAACCTCTTTTGCGATTGGGTTCGGGCCGAAGGGAATTACGCGGCCGGGTGGGCTCGGCCGCGGTTTGAAGTGGCGTTGATGTTTAGGGAGCATTCACCGCGATGCTCCCAACTCGCCGATTTGTCGCGGGTATTGTTGGCCTGCCCCGTTTTGTGTGCAATGGCACGAAGGTGGTGAGGGTGTCAAACCGGGTCTCGGATTTTGCGTGGGTAGGTCACGCCTTTTTCGCGAGGAGCGGGTCTCGGATTTTGCGTGGTGTGGTGAACGGATTGTGCGGTATTGATGCGGAATTCAGGCCGGGGGCGGGCAGCTGTCTGTTGATGGACCGAGCCTCGGCAGAGGCGTTCTCTTAGCGAACGCGGGTTTTCAGAGCTGCGGTGAGTTTTGCGAGCACTTCTTCCTTGCTTGCGCCCCGCTCCGGTATCCGCACCTGGCTCCCGGGCTTGATGAGGAAGCCGCGCCAGTCCTGTTCGCCGTATACGTGCAGCACCACGTCGTATTCGACCCCATCCAGCGTAACGTGGGTGCTCTCGGCTCGAAGCATACCGCCAAATATTACTACCGAATGGGGATCGCAAGCATCGTAGTGTGATTTGTTCGGCCGGCGGAACAAAACCGATTTGCCGGTTTTTCCACAGCCGATGGCGGCTAGAATCGTGGCCGTGGCAGGATTCTCCGCCAGGGGCGAACCGGAAGCGCTGTCTTCCCGTGAACACGAGGTTTTGCGGTATCTTGTGCGCGGCTACACATTCGCGGAGGCGGCTCGAAGCCTGGGGCTGCGTGTCTCGAAGCTTGAGCGCCTTCGCGCGGGCATCTGCAAGAAGCTCGACTTGCGGGACCGGCCGACGGTGTACGAGTATGCTGTTGCAATCGGTCTTGTAGGACCGAATGGCAAAGCCTAGCTGCCGCAGGTCGTAAACAATCCGGTTTGACCCGAAAATGACCTTGGTAACAATGGATCGCAGCGCGGCGGTGATCTGCCCTCCTCCTATCTTCTCGATTTAGACTTGCTCATGGTGATCGCGCTCGCCGTTTTGCTCGTTTGCGCGTTTATGTTCGCGATCTATGCGTTTGTGCGCACTGAAGAGCTTCACCTTGTTCCGCGCGGGAAGCATGAGAAGCCGCCCCTGGACCAAGCATCCCAGAGCAAGTGATTTCGGATAGCGCGTCGCGAGAGAGAGTGAGATTCACTCGCCCGATGCTGGTTATTGCTGGGCACAGGGAGCCCAACCGCTGCCGACACTTTCCAGGGTCGCTGGATCATGCCAGGCCCCTCCGCCATGCCCAGCCTCTTCATTGTTTCTCATCTTTCGATCTATCACCGTGATTTGAGGTACCCTTGGCTGTGATCTTCCCGCGAAGGCGAGCAGAAGCAAAGTGCGGTGGGCTACGCGGCGAATCTAGGCGGCGGGTTCGGGAGGCTTCGCTGTCTTTCCAAAAAGCTCGTCGTCTACGTCAAAGTCCCAGAGTTCCAGGAGCTGCGAGGGCACGTACTTGTGGTCCTTGTTCCTGCGGACCCAGTCTTTGAGTTCGCGGAGGTTGCGTATTCCTCCGGTGAGAGGTGGAGTTGGCGGACGACGTATTCGAAGGTGCTTTCGCCGTGCAGCGTTATGCTGGATTTGTTCGGGGATGATGACATGCGGGCCTCCTCTATCGAAGCCGCCGATATGTGAAAGGGCAGACGGGGGCATTGTACGCTCCGAATCGTCGGTGCAATCACAAAACTGAATGATTGGGTTTTGCTGCGCAGGATGGGCGGAGTAGACTTTGCCTATCGACGGCATGGCCGCTGATGGCCCGCGTCCCTCTCACGTTCTCTTGCTCCTTCTCATGGCGCGGGTTTTTCTATTTCTCATCCTCGGGTTATGCGGCTTTTTTGCCGGTGATGAGGCGCACGATGAGCGTCAGGATGATCGCGCCGAAGATCGCAACAATGATCGGGTAGATCATTCCTCCGCTTGCGGCCATGCCCAGGCGCGACATGATAAAACCGCCGATCAGCGCCCCGATAATGCCGACTACAATATCCATGATGAAGCCGTAGCCGGCGCCGCCCATGATTTTGCCGGTAGCCCACCCAGCAATAAGACCCACGATGATCCACCAGAGTATCGCCATGGCTGGCCTCCGTAACGGCAGGAATTCTGCAACTTCGGATGCGGAACTGTCAAGAGATCGCTGCGGCGTGTCGGTGGTGGTGCGGGCGGGTTCCAGATCAAAAGCGACCACCCTGCCTGACGCTACGCCCAGACGGATGGGGATGAGCTGATCGCCGGCCCAGGAGTTGCTGCTGCTCGCGATCTTCAGCCATGCCGGGAGCGCCGTGCAGTGAGCATGGATTCTAAAATGGATTGGAAACAGGATGAAACGGATGAGGAAACGGCCCCAAGCCGTTGAAAAGAGATGGTAGGCACGTGGGGACTCGAACCCCAGACCTCTACCGTGTCAAGGTAGCGCTCTAACCAACTGAGCTACGCGCCTACACAGGCGTATTTTACCAGACCTGAAGCCTCATCCCCGCCTGGAGAAAGACCACGAAGGTGAACGATTCCACCCTCGCCACCGCGATTTTCCCCGAATCGAGTTGGCCGGCGGGATATCATGGGTCAACCTCCTGCGAAGGGGCACATTCAATTTGCCAGGCGCCTCGGGCGATCCCGTCGTAACTGCTCCTCAGCGCCGGCCAGCAGCGGGTGCAGCGGCTTTGGTTCGTATCTCGCGCCTGCTCACCGTCCGGCGCATTACCTTGCACGCTCTCTTGCTTGCCGTTTGCCTTTGGTCGGTCTACGCCATTGATCTGGCCACGCCCGGGCTGCGCGATCGCGCCGGCCACATCAAGGGCGCAGATTTCCTCCATTTCTATACCGCGGGATACCTGGTAAAGAGCGGGCGCCTGCAGGCCCTGTACGATCCGCCTGCGCTGGCCGCCTACCAGCAAGCGCTGGTGCCGCAATCCACCCACACTTACTTTGTGGCCTCCTACGGGCCGCAGGTGTACTTGCCGTTTTCGCTGCTGGCGCGACTGCCTTACGGATGGGCGGCGCTCGCCTGGGCCCTTCTGAACTGCGCGCTCTATTTCGTCTGCTGCTACGCCGTATGGCGCTGCTGTCCCCGGCTGCAGCCGTACGCCGGCGCCGTTTTGCTGCTGGCGCTCGCCTTCCCCGGTTTCTTTAACCTGATCGCCTTTGGCCAGACCTCGGGCCCGGCGCTGCTTCTGTTTACCCTCGCGTTTCTGGCCCTCCGCTCGCGGCGGAGTTTCCTGGCCGGACTAGCCATCGGTTCGCTCATCTATAAACCGCAACTTGGCCTGGCCGCGGCGGTGGTTTTTCTGCTGGCAGCCGAGTGGAAAATTGTGGCTGGCGCCCTTGCTGCCGCCGCCGCACAACTCTCCTTCGCCTGGGGATGGTTCGGCAGCGCAGTAATGAAGCAATACTTCCATTCCCTTTTGCGCACCAGCCAGGCTCTGCCCTTCATCGAGCCCAAGCTCTACCAGATGCACTGCCTGCGCGGTTTCTGGCTGCTCCTGCTGCCCTGGCGCGGCGCGGCCTTGGTGCTCTACGTCATTACCGCCATAATTGTTCTCGCCCTTGCCGTGCTCGGCTGGCGAAGCCGTGCCTCCCTCAGCTTGCGCTTTGCTGCCTTGCTGCTTGCCAGCGTGCTGGTGGCCCCGCACCTTATAATTTATGACCTGATTATCCTGGCTCCGGCGTTCCTGCTTTTAGGAGATTGGACGCTCGAACGCACGGAAGCAGCCACGGTTCCGGGTTTGCGCGTGTTTCTGTATGTTGCCTACGCCTTGCCTCTGCTTGAACCACTGGCGAAGCTTTCCCATCTCCAATTCTCGGTGCTCGCCTTCGCTGTGCTGCTGGGGTGGACCCGCCTGGCCGCAACCGAGGATCGAAGTCGTGGCTGCATGGCTTCACCGGCGGCAATCTAGCTTCAAACCCGGAGGCGCCTTGGCGCCGCAGTTGCAAA
>DASVBI010000657.1:0-2716 GCA_036375915.1 Terriglobales bacterium
CTGAAACTGCAGGAAGCATCCGGCTGGCGGCTGTGGGGGGCACTGGGCGCGCTCTGGGGAGTGGCCGCGCTGAACAATCCTTCGCTGCTCTCGTTCCTGCCGGCATCGCTGCTGTGGGTGTGGTACCAGCGGAGGAAGCGGCAGCTGCCCTGGCTGGCGCGAGGGGCGATCGCGGTCGTGGTTTTTGCCGCGCTGGTGGCGCCCTGGATCACGCGCAATTACCGTGTTTTGGGCAAGTTCATTCTCATCCGCGACAACTTCGGCTCCGAGCTACGCCTGGGCAACGGCCCGGGCGCCGACGGCACCTGGATGTGGTATCTGCATCCCACGCAAAACGTGCTGCAGATGCGGGAATTCCAGCGCCTGGGCGAACTGGCCTACATCGCGGAACGCAAGCAGCAGGCGCTGGCCTTCATCGCCCAGGATCCAACCCGGTTTGTGGGGTTGAGCGCCAAGCGTTTTATTTATTTCTGGGCGGGCCTGCCGCGCTCCTCCAAAATCGCCGCCCTGGCCCCCATCAAGAACTCGCTGTTCCTGGCTTCTTCCATCCTGGCCCTGTGGGGACTGGGGCGCGCTTTGCGCGAAAAGGCGGCCGGCGCTTCGCTATTTTTCTGGCTTATCCTGCTCTACCCGGTTGTTTATTATTTAGTATTCCCACATCCACGATACCGGCACCCGATTGAGCCGGAAATGCTCCTCCTGGGGGTGTATTTGATTACCCAAGCGGGCAAAACAAGCGGCAGGGTGGTAAACCCGGCGCGCGGGATCGGCGACCGGCTGAAGCCGATAACGACCCTGTCGGTGGTGATGCCGGTGTACAACGAAAAGGCCACCATCGCGCAGGTGGTGCGCACGGTGCTGCAGGCGGAGGCGGGGCTGGAAAAGGAGCTGGTGATTGTGGACGACTTCTCCACCGACGGCACGCGTGAAGTTCTGGCCGAACTGGAGCGGGAAGAGCGCGGGCGCATCAAGCTGCACTTTCATGAACGCAACCGCGGCAAAGGGGCGGCGCTGCGCACCGGCTTCGCCCAGGTGGGCGGCGACGTCATCCTGGTGCAGGACGCCGATCTGGAATACGACCCGGCCGACTACCCGGTGTTGCTGCAACCCATCCTCAGCGGGCACGCCGACGCGGTTTTCGGCAACCGCTTTCACGGCGGCGCCCACCGCGTCCTCTATTTCTGGCACTTCCAGGCCAACCGCTTTCTGACGCTCTTCTGCAACCTGCTTTGCAACCTAAACCTGAGCGACATGGAAGTGGGCTACAAGGCCTTCCGCCGCGAGGTGCTGGAGGCCATCCGCCTGCGCTCCGACCGCTTCGGGTTTGAGCCCGAGGTCACCATCAAGGTGGCCAAACTGGGCTGCCGAATTTACGAAGTGCCCATCGCTTATCACGGCCGCACGTATGAAGAAGGCAAGAAAATCGGGTGGAAGGATGGCGTGGCCGCCCTCTTCCATATGCTGAAGTACCGCTTCTTCGAGTAGGTAAGGAGAACTCCCATGCGAATCGCCGCCATGGCGCTGCTGCTGTGCCTGGGAATGACGGGGCTGAGCGCCGCACAGGCTGCCCCAGCCGCCCGTTCCCGCGCTGCCACTACGCCCGCCGCCAAGCACCAGGACACGGAGCGGCTGATGGAACTGGTGGGCACGCGCCAGATTCTGCGCGACATATTCGACCAGGACATTGACGCGCAAATCGCCGCCATGCGGCACGCCCGCCCGGATGTGCCGGAGCAGTTCTGGCAGGATTTCGCGGTGGAATTCAAGCGCCAGGCCAGCCCCGACGAGCTGATGAAGGCCATCCTGCCCATCTACGACAAGCATTTCACCCACCAGGAGATACGCCAGCTTATTGCCTTCTACCAGAGTCCGCTGGGGCGCAAAATCAGCACCACCCTGCCGGAAATTCAGCGCGAATCCATTGAAGCCGGGCGCAACTGGGGCGAGCAACTGGGCGACCGCATGCACGCCGAACTCAAGCAGCGGCTTACAGAAAAGGGGTACAGCTCACCGCAATAGGCGATCGCCCCTTGCCCGGAGCCAGCCGGACCGAAATCATGCGAAACCCCGTTTACCGCCGGGTGTGGGAGCGTGCGGCTTCAGCCGCACGAGCGCCGATAAAATTCAACTGGGCTTCACCCGGTCGAAATGCAGCCGGGGTTGTCGCCGACTAAAGTCCGCTCGAAAATAAGATGAGCGCTATTCACCCGGCTAAAGCCGGGTGCTTCCACAGCGAGTGCTTCCACACCGGCAGGACAAAGATTCCTGTTCCCTTGCCTGCCAATAGTGGTATTGTGAGCACGATTCCGGGCCTTCAGGAGAGGCTGGAGCCTGTCCTGTTCCGCAGACCGAACCCCACGCAACCTGGCTCCTGCCGATCCAAGGAGGGGCTATGTTGCAAGCGAACCATTCGAGCCTTTCTTTTCCCGCCGGGCTGACAGCCGTGTGCCTGATGTTGCTGGTTTGTTGCCCATTGGGGGCGGCGCAGGCGCAGCACGCGTCGGCGAAAGCTCCCGCGCTCAAATATGACCTGAAGGCGGAGAAGAAGGTGAAAGGCGTAGTTCAGGATATGAAACAAGTTGGCCAGGGACACAGCGCCTTCATGCACCTGGTTCTGAAGAGCGGCACCGATACCCTGAACGTCTATCTGTGCCCGCAGCAGTTCATCAAGGACATGGGGATTGAGCTCAAGCCCGGCGACGAGGTGGAAATAATC
>DASVBI010000010.1:0-7081 GCA_036375915.1 Terriglobales bacterium
GTTGGTAGCCTCGATGACCTTGGCCATGGTGTAAGTCTTGCCCGAGCCAGTTACGCCCAGCAGGACCTGGTGCTGTTCAGCTTCGAGCACACCTCGGGTGAGCTGCTCGATGGCCTTGCCCTGGTCGCCCGCCGGTTTGTAGTCGCTGGTGAGTTTGAAATTCATAAAAGCAGCTGACTGGCTATCTAGCTCCCTGGCTTAACCCTCGCGTCGTGTGCCCGGTGCAGCCGGGCAAAACGTGGCCGCCGCCCGCACAGAAAGCAATTTCGGCGTGTGAGCATCCCTTCATTATAACGTGAGAAGCGTCGGGAGACGCCTATAATGCGCCCCTGCGTGAGGCCTTGCCTCGAAAGACGGTTCGCGGGCGAGGGCGGCCGCGCCACAAAAACGTTCAGGGATGCCAGCGCGACAATGGAGGCGAGCTGCGCTCGCCCGGACAGGCGAGGGCGCCTGTCCCCACACAGTGCATCCACTGGACACTGACCACCGGCCACTGACTACTGAATTACCACCCCCGCGTAGCCGACCACGGCGCTGCGGTCGCCGGAGACGTCGGCGGAGGTGGCGTACTTGATCACTTCCGCGGAGGTTGCTCCCAGCAGGCGAGCGGCGGTCAAGGCAGAGACCGTGGGGCCAAAGCCGCACATGGAGATGGATTCCTCCATCACCACGTCGTAGAGGCCGCGCGGGTCGAGAGCCAGGATCTTGTCAATGGCCTTACGGTCTTTCACGCGGGTTACGTCGTCGGGTTCGTAGTGGTTCATGTCGCTGGAGGAAATCAGCATGACCTTCTCGGACTCATCGCGCAGCACGCCGGCCATGGCTTCGCCCAAAGCCTGCAGAGCCTCATATCTGGCGGTGCCGATGGCGATGGGCACAAAGGTGAAGTCGGGCAGCGCCGCCTGCAGAAAGGGCAGTTGCACTTCAATGGCATGTTCGCCGCGGTGGGCCATGTTGTCTTCTTCCAGCAGCGGGCAGGCGAGGCGCAGGGCCTGGCCGAGTTCATTGTCAATCTGCGCCTGGCCGAGCGGCGTCTGCCACGCGCCTTCGGTCATGACGGCGAGCGGGCGGCCGTAGCCGGTGTGATTAGGGCAGAGAATGATAAAGCGCCGGGGCAGTTGCAGGCGCCCGTACACCGCGCCAGCCACGTGCCCGGAGTACATGTAGCCGGCATGGGGGACAACGCAGGCGAGAGCGGACATTTTTGCGCCGGCCGGCGCCGTGTAGATTTTGATTTCCTGGCTGAGGGCTTCGGGAGAGCGGGGATAGAAATACCCGGCCACAGCCGGTTCGCGCACGGCGGTGATCATACGGCCTCTCAATCTGCAGCGGCTGCCGTCAAGCCGCGGAACAGGGCAGCCATTTTTTCCAGCGAGACTGCTTCCGCCCGCACGCCGGGCTGCAGGCCGGCCTTTTTGAGGGCGGCAGCCAGAACGCGGGGATCGAAGCGGGACTTCAGGTTATTCGCCAAGGTCTTGCGCTTCTGGCCGAAGGAGAGCTTGAGGAACTCGATGAACTCCTGCTCCGGCACCCGCAACCTGTCCATCTGGGGATTAATGGTAAGCCTAAGCACGGCGGAATGCACCTTGGGCGGCGGGTTGAAAGCTTCCGGGGCCAGGGAAAACAGCTTCTCCACTTTGGCGTAAAGCTGAACGGTGGCGGAAAGCAAGCCGTAGTCGCTGCCGCTGGGCTTGGCCGCAACCCGGTCCGCGACCTCTTCTTGCACCATGAGGACGATGGTTTCGAAATAAGCGTGGTACTGAAAAAGGTGAAGCAGGATGTCGGAGGTAATGAAGTAGGGCAGGTTGCCGACCAGGCGGGCCTTCTCCGGCACGTGGATGATGCCGGGATGGTTCATGCCGGGACGCGGGCCGAGCACGGTGCTGAAGTCAATGGCGAGAATATCGCCCTCGATGATCTCGACATTTTCGAAGCGGTTGAAGTGCATGCGCAGTTGCGCTGCCAGCACGCGGTCAAGTTCGATGGCGATTACCCGGCGGGCCCGCTCGGCCAGAGTGTTGGTCAGCGCGCCACGGCCGGGGCCGATTTCGACTACAGTCTTTTCAGAGACGTCCCTCAAGGCATCCACAATGCGCCCGGCTGCGTGGTGGTCAGCCAGAAAGTGTTGTCCCAGTTTGGGACGTTGGCGCAGAAGGCGAAAGTCGCCGCTGACCCGCGCCTGCAGTCGCGACGGGCCCGGTTTCCACAGCTTGATGGTGTTCTCCACGTTGACCCTCTTTCCTTTCGCCATTTAGACTCGAACTTCAGCCCAGGGGCGTCGGCGCAGACTGTGGTTTCCCACACCAGGAGGGAACCGCTCGTGGTCCGCGAAGCGCGCCTATTTCTTTGGAGGCCGAATCCCGATGCACATTGTATTTGCCGCATCCGAGTGCGTACCCTTTGCCAAGACCGGCGGCTTGGCCGACGTGGTCGGCGCCCTGCCGCCCGCCCTGGCCTCGCTCGGACACCGGGTTACGGTCTACCTGCCGCTTTACCGTCAGACCAAGCTGGCGGACGCCAAGCCAGTGTTGCCCAGTGTGACCGTTCCCTTCGACGACCGCTACCGCTTCTGCTCGGTGCTGGATGGCGGCATGCACTCTGGAGTGCAATTCTATTTCATTGACTACCCGCAATTCTTCGACCGTGAGGCCTTGTACGGAACCTCGGTGGGCGATTACCGCGACAACGCCGAGCGCTTTGCCCTGTACAGCCGCGCCGTACTGGAAGCCTGCAAGATTCTGGGCGTGCCCGACGTGTTTCACTGCCACGACTGGCAATCGGCGCTGGTGCCGGTGCTGCTGCGCTCGGTTTACGCCGAAGATCCCGCCTTCCGCGACGTAGGCTGCGTCTTCACCATTCACAACATGGGGTACCAGGGGTTGTTCCCACCGGAAATTTTGCCCTTGCTGATGCTGCCCTGGGACCTGTTTACCATTACCCGAATGGAATTTTACGGCAACGTGAATTTTCTCAAGGGCGCGCTGGTATTTTCCGATTTCGTCACCACGGTCAGCCGCAAATACAGCCAGGAAATTCAGACGGCGGAATACGGCTTCGGGCTGGAAGGCGTGCTGCACGGACGTGCAGCGACGGTCACGGGCATTTTAAACGGCGTTGACTACAAGGAATGGAGCCCGGAGACGGACAAGTTCATCGCGGCTCGTTATTCCCCCGCGGATTTGAGCGGCAAAGCGGCGTGCAAGCAGGATCTGCTGGCGCAGTTCGGGATCACCGACGGCAATGTGAAGCTGCCGGTGATCGGTATTGTTTCCCGCTTCGCGGCGCAGAAGGGATTCGATCTCATCTCCCAGGTAATGGACCGGCTGGCCCGGGAAGAGATGATCGTGGTGGCGCTGGGCGCGGGCGATAAGGAATACCAGGACATGTTCCTGCGGCTGCACAAGCAGTATCCGCAGAAGATCGCGGTGAAGGTGGCCTACGACAACGCCCTGGCGCACAAGATTGAAGCGGGAAGCGATATGTTCCTGATGCCCTCGCGTTACGAGCCTTGCGGCCTCAACCAGATTTACAGCCTCAAATACGGCACGGTGCCGATTGTGCGCGCCACCGGCGGGTTGGACGACACCATCGAGAACTGGGACCCGCGCTCCGGCCGGGGAACGGGATTCAAGTTCAGCGAATACACCGGGGAAGCATTGCTGGAGACCGTCAAGCTGGCGCTGAAAGCCTATCAGGACCGTGAGGCGTGGCAGCGCCTGATGCGTAACGGGATGGGCAAGGATTTCTCCTGGAACGCCTCGGCGCGGGAGTACGTGCGGGTGTACGAGCGGGCGCGGCAACTGCGCACCATCAATGCCGCCTAAACTCCTGTGAAGCGGTATTCAGCGAGGATCAGGCCTACAGCGTCCTACCCGAAGCTGTCCAGCTAACCAGCTGACTAGCCGCGAAGCTAGTTGGCCAGGAGCCAGCCAGCTAAACAGGCAGATTTCCGGTTGAAGGCCTCGGCGCCCACAAGGGCTCACTTTATGGTCGCCAGTGAAGTGGGCGCTGAGGGCGTGGCATAGGGCGACTGGTCAACCTTGGCCAGGCCGCTCGAGTTCACCGCAAATTCCGACAGGTTGGCCGAGAGTCCATTTCCCACAAACACGAAGTTGCCGTTAACGTCAGGGGCGACAAATACTGGGCTGCGTCCCACTGAAACGGGAGATCCTGCGGCTGGGGAAGGCACCCCGCTCGAACTAAGCGCAAACTTGGAAAGCGTGTTCGACCCCTGATTAGCCACATAGATAAACTCGCTCCCAGGGGCCGCAGCGACGGAAATAGGCCCGCTTTCCGAGGCGAAGGGAGACCCCGGAACAGGAGTGAGGCTGCCATTGGAAGCGATAGCGAAGCCGGAGATGGTGTTGGAGAGCAGGTTGGCCGTGTACAAGAACTTGCCGGAGGCATCCAAGGCAACCGAGTTGGGATTGCTGCCGCCGACCGGGAACGGCGACCCGGGAACGGCGGTTAACCCTCCGGTGGTGGTATCAATGGCGAAGGCAAAGACCACGTTGGAGCTGGAATCGGCGGCATAAAGCACGTTGGAAGATGAAATTGCCAGGGAAACAGGAGCTCTGCCGCAGGAGAAAGGCGAGCCGGAGATGGGAATCAAGTTTCCGGTGCGCGTATTGATGGAGAAAACAGAAAGCGTGCCCGAGCCGGCATTGGCCACAAAGAGCTCGTTGCCATCGGAACGGAAGGCCAGGGAAGTGGGATTGGTGCCGGTCAAAACCCGCGGCGGGACTTCCTTAAGCGCCCCGGCTGCGCCGTTGATGGCGAAAAGCGCGATATCGCCTTCGCCGGTATTGGCCACATAGGCGAACTTTCCCGAGGGGTGAATGGCCATGGAGGTGGGAAAAACGCCCGCCGGGTAGGGCGAGCCGGCAATCGGCGTCAGCAGGCCGGTGCTGTTGTCCACACGATAAGCAGCCACCTGATTGTTGCTGAGGGTGACGTACGCCAAGTGGCTGGGAGCGGTGCTGCAGGCGCTCCAGCAGGCTACAACCGCCAGAAGCAAAGCTGTAATCCAGAAATGATTGCGCGACATTTGAGTCCTCATTAGCCAGCCCGCCGTTGCCGGCGCATGCGCCGGGCTGAAAGAAATCATCTGCTGCCCCAGCGGAACACCAGGCCGGTGGAAAGCCTGATATTTGTCTGGTCCACACCGAAGGTGTGCGTCTTCAAATAGTCGGCTTGAAGGGCGCGCACGGCCAGGTGGCGACGCAGGCCGATATCGAGGCCACCGCCGCCGCCGTATTCGAAGCCGCTATCAGTGGCTGCGGAAACATTGTTGCGAGCCACTCCAACCAGTCCGCGGATGAAGATGGTATTGCGGTGCCGGCGATATGCCAGTTCCGGACCGGCGAGAAAATTGTAGGCGTTGAACGCCAGGCCATAGTTTTTCCCGTAGTTGCCGCTGAAATCGGCGACCACCCCCAGCCAGGGTTTGTAAACGTACACCGTGCCCGTGGCCGCCCAGCCGTTGAGGCTAATCTTGTGGGGCAAGCCCATGGAGGCGCTGTCAAAATGCAGGTAAGAATAACCGGCGAAGATGTCCGCCTTGGATTTTGGAGCCGCTGGCGGTTTGGACTGCTTGGTTGCTGCCGGCTCGGATTGTTGAGCCACTGCCGGCAATGCAAGCAGCAAGATAATTAGGCCACACAGCGCAAGGCGAGAACGCATTCATCCCCCTGGTATTTCCTATTAAGTGTACTTGCAACCGGGTGCGGCGTCTGCGGCTGGGCACAGACGCAATACAAACCCAAAAAAGTACCGGGGGTTGCGAAGAGAAATAATATAAACATCCAACATATGTAAATCCGGAACTAACCTCTTTGGCGCCTCCGGAAGCGCGTGCTCTCTAAGCCCAGGCGCTGCCGTTGGGGTTTCACTGAAGGCGGGCTCTATGCTTCCGGATACTTCCGTTCGCGTTGACCCAGGCCTATTGCAAAGCATAAGATTCCGCGTTTCCCGGGAATCTCCGCCAGACGGCACGAACAGGAGTCGGTTCATGAAAAAACTCGCCGTTGGAATTGTGTGTCTGCTCGTTTCCACCCTGTGCATGGCCTCCGACGGCCCGCTGTTGCTGAGCAAGCCGGCGGTCAGCCGCACGCAAATTGCTTTTACGTATGCCGGCGATTTGTGGGTGGTGAACCGCGAGGGCGGCGATGCGCGGCGCCTTACCACGGGCGTGGGCATCGAAACCGACCCCATGTTTTCGCCGGACGGTTCTCTGATCGCCTTCACCGGCGAATACGATGGCAACCGCGATGTCTACCTGGTGCCGGCGGAAGGGGGTGTGCCCCGCCGCCTCACCTACCATCCCGGGGCGGACCAGGTTCTGGGCTGGACGCCAGACGGCAAGAGCATCCTCTTCAGTTCACCGCGCAACAGCTTTATTCCCTTCATTGACCGGTTGTTCACCATGCCGCTCAGCGGCCACGGTTTTCCCAGCGAACTGCCGCTGCCCAGCGGGGAAGAGGCATCGTTCTCACCGGACGGAGCGCAGTTGGCCTATGTGCCGCACCCGCAGTGGGAGCCGGGATGGAAGCGCTATCGCGGAGGGCAGACGACGCCGATCTGGATTGTGAATGTGGCCACCTCGCATATTGAAGCCACGATTCCGCGGGACAATTCCAACGACTCCCATCCCATGTGGGTGGGCGACACCATTTATTTTCTGTCCGACCGCAACGGTCCGGTCAGCCTGTTCGCTTACAACACCACAACCCGGCAGGTGAGCGAAGCGGTGGCCAATCACGGGCTGGATTTCAAGTCGGCTTCGGCAGGGCCGGGCGCCATTGTGTACGAGCAGTTTGGGTCGCTGCACCTCTACGACCTGAACACGCGTCAGGTGAAGGACGTCAATGTGCGGGTGGCCGGCGACCTGCCCCACCTGCAGCCCCACTTCGTGAAAATTGATGCCAAGGATATTCACAACATCGAGCTTTCACCGACCGGTGTGCGCGCCGTGCTGGAGGCGCACGGCGATATTCTCACCGTGCCTTCCGATAAGGGCGATGTCCGCGACCTGACCAATACGACGTCGGTGGAAGAACGCGACCCAGCCTGGGCGCCGGAC
>DASVBI010000645.1:0-6833 GCA_036375915.1 Terriglobales bacterium
CTGCGCTGGCGTTCCTTTTTCCAACCCCATCAGTTGGAACAAGAGATGAAAGAAGAGCTTCGCGAGCATCTTGAGCGGCAAATCAGCGAAAACATTGCCAACGGCATGTCCCCGGAGGAAGCGCGCTACTCTGCGATGCACGCTATGGGCGGACTAGCGCAGATCGAGCAGCAGTGCCGCGACGCTCGAGGGGGAAGCGTAATGCAGGATTTTGCGCGGGACGTGCGTTATGGCTTTCGGCAATTGCGCCGCAGCCCAGGCTTTTCTGCGCTGGCAGTTCTGTGCCTCACCCTGGGCATCGGCGCGAATGCCGCCGTCTTCAGCTGGCTGGAAGGAATCCTATTCCGCCCTTACCCCGCGGTCGCTCATCAGGAGCGGCTGTTCGCAGTTGCCGCAACCGTGCCGGGAGAGAGCCGGCCGGACTTGCTTTCCTGGCCGGACTTTCTCGACCTGCGCCGGAGCTGCACGCTCTGCGAGGACTCTTTCGTCAGCAAGATTACCGGCAGCACGCTGAATAATGGCGACCATGCCGAAGTCATCACCGGCAGCATTGTCTCAGCCAACTATTTCGACGCCCTCGGAGTTCATCCGATTCTCGGGCGTGGCTTCCAGGCGGGCGAGGACGTAGGCAACGATTCCCATCCCGTTGTCGTTATCAGCTATCAGATGTGGCGCAAGCGCTTCAAAGGCGACCGGGAGATCATCGGGAAGACGCAGCGCTTGAACAATGTCCTGCACACCATCATCGGAGTGGCGCCGGAAGGATTCTATGGGACATTCGTCGGCCGGGCGATGCAGTTCTGGGTTCCCGTATCCATGCAGGAAACCTTTAGCAGCGGAGGCTACAAGCTCGAGGACCGCGGTGCGCGCTGGATCGAATCCTATGTGCGCCTGAAACCCGGCGTCAGTCGGGCACAAGCACAACAGCAAATCTCCGCCATCGCGGCGCGATTGCAGAAGGACTATCCAGCCACCAACCGCGGCCGCAGCATCAGGCTGTGGGCGCTGTGGCAAACCCCCTTCAACCATGCCGGCGAACTGCTGCCCACCCTGGAGGTTATGGTTGCCGTAGTCGCGTTTGTCCTGCTCATCGCCTGCGCCAACGTCGGCAATCTGCTGCTGGTCCGGTCGTTTGTTCGACGCCATGAGATAAGCGTGCGTCTCGCAATTGGAGCCAGCCGCGGCCGTCTGTTGAAGCAGCTCCTCACCGAAGGCCTCATCCTCTCGGCGCTGGGAACAGCCGGAGGATTTTTGATGGCGTATTGGTGCCGGCACCTGCTGGTGATGTTGCTGCCGGTGCGCGAGGGAGAAGCGATGTACTTGCCGGGAGCAATCGACGCACGTGTGATGGCCATGGGCGCCGGCGTCTGCTTGCTGGTGACGTTGATTGTGGGCATGATTCCCGTCTTTCAAATACGTCACCTCGATCTGAACGGGCCGTTGAAGGCCGACTCCTATGGAGTGGTCGGGGCCCGGGGAAGAACCTGGATGCGCTCCGGCCTCGTCGTCTTCCAGGTCAGTCTCAGCTTCATTCTGCTGGTGGGGGCAGCCTTGTTGCTCGAGAGCCTGGAAAAGATTCGAAGCACAAGTCCCGGCTTCACTACGACCAGGGTGGTGACGACGGGGGTCTCGTTAGTGGCAGCGGGATACGATGTCCCGCGAGCGAAGACTTTTCAGGACGAACTGATCGGTCGGCTCACTGCGCTTCCGGGCGTGGAGTCCGCCGCTTTCGCCAGAGTCACGCCGTTGGGCTACGTCACATACGCTTCCACGCCGATCGTCGTGGACGGCTACCAGCCTTCCTCGAACGAGCAACCGGAGGTGGAGTACAACCAGGTCAGTGCAAGTTATTTCACAACTTTGGGAATTCCTGTTTTCTCCGGTCGTGAATTCACGCGCAGCGACGATGAGAATGCGCCGCCGGTCGCCATCGTGAATCGAACCATGGTGGAGCGGTACTGGCGCGGTCTGGATCCGATCGGCCGCCGACTTCAGGTGAAGGGCCGCTGGGCGCGAGTGGTCGGAGTAGCTGCCGATTCGAAGTACGAGAGCATAGGCGAGACGCCCAAACCATTCTTTTATGTGCCACTGCGGCAGGATTTCGTTCGAGAACCGGATTTGTATATCCGCACCACGCAACCTGTGCACAGCATTTTGACGGCTGTCCTGCTTGAAGTGCACGCTTTGGACGCAAACCTCGCGCTTTACGAGGTGATTACGCTCCGGGAACAGGTCAACCGCTCGACCTCGCCGCAACTCGTAGCCGTCACCTTGGTCTCGACTTTGGGCGGGTTGGCTCTTCTGCTTGCCGCGGTGGGACTCTACGGAGTGATGTCTTACGCGGTCGCGCAAAGCACGCGCGAGTTGGGCCTTCGCATGGCTCTTGGCGCCGACGCGGCCAGTCTGCTCCGGCTCGTCATTTCGCGCGGCCTGCGATTGACCGCAGGAGGTGTCCTCTTCGGCTCGCTGGCCGCCCTGGCTTTGACGCGACTGCTCGGGCAGCTTCTCTATAACGTGAGCCCACACGATCCGGTAGTGTTCGGACTCGCCTTAGCGGTGATGACCACTACTGCCATCTTCGCTTGTCTATTGCCGGGGTGGCGGGCGAGCCGGACGGATCCCGCGCGTGTCCTGCGAGGTTGAGGAAGCCGAACAAGCGGGGGCGGCAGACTGCCTGATTTATCCGTTCTTACCCTGTCCGCGTGTCGGCGTCCGTTAAAGGGATAAGTTCGACGGGCTTGCCGTGGGGCGTGTGCCGATAGGCGTCCGCCCAGGCTTCTTTTCGCGCCAGCATGGCCGCCGGATCGGAGAGGCCCTTCGCGCTCACGAGGCGTTCAAGCGCGGCAAGCCAGTGCTCGTAATAGTGGGAGCCATCGTCAGCTTCGCCGCGATCGGCGGCCGCCTTGAGTTCGTCGGCTAAAGCAGCGGCCCATTCTTTCCAGGTGAAATACCCCTGCTCGGAAAGCTTCACGGCCAGCGCAAAAGCCTGCGCCTGCCAGGGCTCAGCGAACACCGGCCCGCCGCTGTCGCGCGGAAGCCGGGGCAATGCCGCCAGATTCTCAGATGCCTGTACTGGGTCACGCTGGGTCAAGGTAGTTATCCCACATATCTATGTACACACAATCTTTTTCCGATGCCTGCGCGCCCCACAGCTCGCGTGCGGCAAAGCGGACCGAATAAACATGCTGCGGATTCTCTCCGAGAAAATGCGCATGGGTATCGGGAAAAACGAACACGCCGTGGTCGCGGTAAATCGTTCCGAGTCTTCCGCGAGCATAGCGCGGCAGCCGCGTGTGGCCTACCGGATTGATATTGCGCGCGCGGACCTGTTGGCCAACCCTGAAGCGTGCGGACACCTGCAAGTCACGCTGGGCGTGAATGCGAGTGGAGAGCGCAGCGGGGTAGATCTGATCTGCGGTCAGCGGCGGTGTCGCCTTGGGTGTGCCCGGCGCGGGTACGCCGCTCTCCAGTTCGGCCGTCGCGACTAAGCCTCTCCTGGCCAGCAAATCACGCAGCCCCAAGAACCATTGCTCGTAGTAGCTCAGGCGCAAATAGTCTTCCGGGGGCAGGACTTCGCGGGTGTGGCGGAAAGCGTCCAGGTTCCATTTGTGCCACGCGAAGGTGGCCAGTACCATCGCAAGAACGCGGGACTCCCATGGGGCGTGAAAGACAGGCTCGCCTTTCTCGTACCGGACCGGACCCATGTCTTGCATGCCGCCCATGTCATGAATGCCGTTCATGGTTTCCTTTCAAGGGAGGAAACGCTACTTTCGCCACCCCAACCATGGCGTCTCGGGTCACCAGGGCCGCCAAATCCTCTTCGCTGAGCCCCTCCGTGCCGGCGGGACGCTCGGGAAGAACCATGTAGCGCAATTCCGCGGTACTGTCCCAAACCCGCACCTGAACCTCGTCCCCAAGCTCTAACCCGAATTCGCGCAGCACGCCCCGCGGGTCAATCACCGCACGGGACCGGTAGGGCGCAGACTTATACCACACTGGCGGCAGTCCAAGCACGGCCCACGGATAGCACGAGCACAGAGTGCAGACAATCAGGTTGTGCACGGTGGGCGTGTTCTCTACCACCAGGATGCGGTCGCCCTGCCGGCTGATGAAGCCGAACTCGGCCATGGCATCGTTTGCGTCCACCAGCAGGCGCGCCTTGTAGGCTGGCTCAACCCAGGCCCGCGCTACAACCCGGGCTCCATTCCGTGGTCCAATTTTGTGCTCGTAAGCGTCCACCAGGGCATCCAGCGCCGCCCGGTCCACCAGGCCCTTTTCCACCAGCAAAGATTCCAGCGCCTTCACCCGCAACGCCGGGTCGGAAGGCACCGCCTGGTGCTCGTGCTCATGCTGCGCGTGGGCCAGTTCGGGGGTCATCGCCGCTCCCGCGCTCGCTGCTGCCGTGGTCAGAAAGTCACGCCGCGTAATTACCATGGGAAACTGTCCTTACAAGGAGGAGGTGCCAAGCAGCTCCCGCAGTATCATGGTTTGCCCGCGACATTTTGGTTCAGCGGTAGCACCCTGTCAACTGGCAATGGGGCGGTAGGCAGTCGGACGCCTCGCTCTTATCGAGGGCCGCCTGAACGAGCGGAATTGGAAACTGGATGCTGGGACTGGGAACTGCATCCCTTCAGCATTTATTCTGGAGCCATGCACCGACTGCTCTGCGTCACCGCCCACCCCGACGACGAAGCTGGAAATTTTGGCGGCTCGCTGCTGCTCTACCGCGAGCGCGGCGTCGAAACCCACGTCATCTGCCTCACGCCCGGACAGGCCGCTTCCAACCGCGGCGGCGCCCGCACTGACCAGGAACTGGCCACCCTGCGGCGCAAGGAGTTTGCCGCCTCCTGCCAAGTCTTGAAGGTCACGCACGCCGAAGTGCTCGACTACGCCGACTCCCACCTGCACCGCATTGATCTCTACAGCGTGGTGGCGGAACTCACGCGCCGCATGCGCCACATTCGCCCCCAGGTGGTGCTGACCTACGGCCCTGACGGTGGCATCACCGGGCATACCGACCACGGCATGGCCGGCATTTTCGCCAGCCTGGCCTTCCAGTGGACGGGGCGCAGCAACCGCTTCCCCGAGCAACTGCAGGATGGGCTAAGCCTCTACCGCCCACAAAAGCTCTATTACACTGCCGCGCCCTTCAGCTTTCCCGGCCGCCAGCCCATCTCGCCGCCGCCCGCCACTATCAGCATCCACATCGGCAGATTTTTGGAAGACAAAATTCGCGCATTCCAGGCGCACACCAGCCAGGCGCCGCTGTTTCCACTTTTTGAAAATGGAGTGCGCCAGCGCGGCTCGCAGGAGGAATTTCACCTCGCCGCCACCAGTACACCGGGGGCTCTCAAGCCGGAAAAGGATTTATTCGATGGTGTAATTGACGATTGAAGATTTTCGATTGACGTTAGAAGACCACGCCGGCGGCAGAGTGGGTTTTCAAATCGTCAATCATCAATCGGAAATCGTCAATTACTTCAGCGCCTTGATGATCTCGCTCAGCAGGTCGGACTGGCTCGCCTCCCGCTCCAGGTGCGGATACATCTCGCCGCCGTGGTAGTTGAGCGAATAAGTGGTGAAGTAATCGGTGTTCTCAATCAGCAACTGCAGCGGCCCGCTTGCCGTCTTGGTAGCCTTCAGGGCATCGTGCCACACTTCCGGTGCGAACTTCCGGCCATTGACCGCAATCACCTTCATGCCCGGCCCGATCCCTGCGCTGGCGGCCAAACCGCCGTGCACCGTATCCACAACAGTGCCGTCTTCCGCCCGCAGCAACAGGCCCACGGAGTATTCGGCATTGATGGTCTTTCGGTTCTGCTCTTCCAGGCGCGACATTTCCGAAGGCGTATCCGTGTAGACGACGCGCCAGCCGCTGCCCTCGATTCCGCCCAGCGGCGCGTGCGCCCCCTTGCTGGTCAGCCGCTCGTGCCAGAAGCCGCGCCAGTCATAGGGAGCAATCTGGTTGAGCGCGTTCACCAGTTCGTCGAAAGTGTAGGGCTTCACCGTGGGCGCCTGGTTGGGTTGCGGCGTGGGCCCGGCGTAGAACAGCTTGCAGAAATCATTCAGCGACTTCTGGTTGTGCGTCTGCTGGCGGATGATGATGTCGGCCCACAGCCAGTCGAGCACGCCTTCGTCGTAGAAATCCGTGCTGCGACGCCACGAATCCCACGCCTCCGAAGAAAAATATAGAAGCTGGGCGGCATCATTGGTGTCCTGCAGGTCGCGCCAGGTGCGGCCGGGGCGATGATCCAGCTCGGCGCCTATCATGGCCAGCGAGTCGCGATAGTCCTGTGGCGTCCACAGGCCGCTGCGCGCGGTGAGCACGTCGCCCAGATACGACGTGAGGCCCTCGTAGACCCACAGCATAGTGGTAATCATGGGCTTCTCGTAATCGGGCGTGGTCAGGTCGGCAGGGCGCCGGTACTTGCCGTTCCAGGAGTGAACATATTCGTGCGGCAGCAGGCCGGCGTCCAGTTTGCGCTCGTCGGCATCCACCAGCCCGCGCTCGCCCACGCGGCTGTCGTCAGACTCATGATGCTCCAGTCCGAAATGCGCCACGTGGTCGCTCAGGCTGTAGAGAAAGTGGTAATCGCGGTAGTGGCGCGCGCCAAAGAGCGCATACGCCTGCGTGACCAGGTTGCGGTACTGCTGCCACACCTCGGCCGGGGCGTCCAGAGCGGCGGCGCTATCGGCGGCGATGTCCATCTCTTGCGGCGGATATTCTCCCGCCGGGCTCAGCGGCACCAGCTTCAGATATTCGCCGGCTATCACCGGGGAATCAACCAGCGTATAAAGCGACACCGGCTTGAATTGGACGTCGTCACCGCTCT
>DASVBI010000486.1:0-4281 GCA_036375915.1 Terriglobales bacterium
GCCCTGGAGCATCGAAGAGCACGTTATTCCATACCGCGTTCTCATAAAACAGACCGATGCCACCGCGGATGGAGGTCTTGCCCGCACCCGTCGGGTCCCAGGCAAATCCTATCTGGGGTGCCAGGTTGGTGTTGGGCTGGCTCACCCGATTGCCCAAACCGGGGAACAGCTGGTTCAACGCTGGAAGGGGCGCAAACTCGCTGTCCGTGCGCCCGGTATCGCGCTGGTAACGCAAACCGTAAGTCAGCGTGAAGTTGGGCTTAATCTTCCAGGAGTCGCCCAGGTAGGTCAGGATGCGGTTGTCCGGGCCCAAGCCGCCACCCGGGAATTGAAACGAGGGCTTGGTGGTAGCAAATCCCAAACCATTGCCCATCAGAATAAAGTCAACGGGATAGTTCAGCGGGTTGGAGGAGCCACCCGGAAAGGGCCCAGTAGCTGCAGCAGCGACTTCCCCGCTATCAACGTTGACATAGAGGGAGGGCGAGTTCTTGAAGAAGGAGGCAAAACCTCCGCCCTGGATGTGGTTATAGGACATGCCGAAGCGAACGATATGCGAGCCCAACGGCTTGCTGCCGTCGTACCGGATCTGGTGGTTACTTTGCGGCGTACTCTGTGGAGCCAGCAGGTTGGGACCGGCAACAAGGCCAGTGTTGCCCATGTGTATTTCCAAGCCCAGGTCGTTAAAGGGCAAGGAACTGCCTAGAACCGCGTCCTGAATCTGGTTCTGGAACTTCAGATAGGAAAAGCGAACGGCGTGCGTGAAGGTGCCAGTGTTGAAATCCAGACCGACAACATGATCCCGCGTGATGTTCGACGTGTCGTAAAGAGAATACCCGTAACCGAAGTTGGCCCCGAGTATGCTCTTGTAATAGGTGTAACGGTAGAAAGCGTGGGCATTTTTTGTCAGCTGGTAATCCAGCTTGCCCAGCAGGCTGCCGTTGCGGAAAGCATCGGAGAAGGTTCCGGAGTACTGTTGAAAAGGAGCGGAGATGGGGACAGGAACTTGCGAATGTTGTACGGTGCGCTCGCCATCCATGAAGAAGAACATCTTGTCTTTCATGACGGGTCCGCCAAAGCGGCCCCCGTACTGGCTGCGCTGGAAGGGGGCATCGAACCCCACGGGTGCCGGCAGCTTGGCGGCGGTGGAGCTGTCGCGGAGACCGCCGAAGGCCTCGCCGTGGAAAGCGTTCGTCCCAGAGCGGGTGGTTACGTTGACTGCGCCCGAGGAAGTCAGCTCACTCGACATATCCAGGCTGGACTGGCTGATCTGGAATTCCTGAATAGCGCTGGCCGGAATGTCAGTGGTCGTTGTGCCAACGGTTTCGTCGGAGACGTCCACGCCGTCCACTTCAATGCGGGCGGTGCGGCCGAAGCGGCCGCCGAAGGAAATCGAGGAATAGCCGGCCTTGGTGGGGTCGAAGTTCTGGCCATCCTGGATCTGGACGCCAGGTTCGAGCTGCGCCAAGTCCAGGAAGTTGCGGCCGTTCACCGGCAGGTTTTCTATCTGCTGCGCGGTCAATACACCCTGCACTGTGGGCTGCTCGGTATTGACCTGAACTTCGGAAGCCTGCACTTCGACCACCTGGCTTTCCTGACCGATTTGCAGCCTGGCATTGGCAGTGGCCGTGTTGCCCAGCAATACCGTTACCGGCAGACTCGCACTGCTGAAACCCTTGGCCGTGATTTGCACCTTGTAACTGCCTGGCACCAGCGCGCCGGAGTTATACGCACCCGACGAGTTAGTCGCCGTGCTAATGACCTGACCGGTAGCGACGTTGGTAATGGCCACCCTGGCCCCGCTCACCACCGCTCCGGAGGGGTCGGTTACGGTGCCCACGATGCTGCCGGTGCCAACCGTACTTTGAGCCAGCAGCGAAACACTGAGAAGCAGCAGCCCCGCTAATACCAGTAGCCAGCCGCCAAATCGGGCCAGCTTGCGACCTAACAATTGTTGAGAGCACATCGTGCCACCTGCCTTTCCAAAGTTGACTCATTTCACGAGGCCCGGGAGCGCTTGGGATAGTCCGTCCGGGATCTGACCTGGGAGTACCGGAAAAGAGCACCAACACCAATCCGGCTCTCTAAGCAACACAGGTTCCAAGTAGCTAAATGGGAGCGTTTTCAATGTTTTCAATGTTTTCAAACAGATCCAGCGTTAACACGGTTGTTTGGTCGGCTGTTTCAGAAACTTTACGTATGGATTTGCGTAACAGCACAGGAATCTCCGCAATTTGGAAGTATTTAGAGCGTTGTCTCGGGTCGCGATAAGAACATGGCGAAGGAGGTCGCCGCATTTGCGGAACACTCGAAGAGTCACGCGGAACCAGCCATCTTCGCTCATTTTTTTGACCAGAGGCCGGCTAACGGGGATTGACCTCTGAGGTGCGGATAGTGAAAGCGGGCATTACGTTTGTAATCTTTTGCGGTAACCTCAAAACCATTACCGTTATCCCCAACCATAAGCCCACATCCGTCCTCGACCGGCACACCTGTGCTGGCTTCGTGACTGAAAAAATAAAGATTGAGGAGCACCGCGATGAAAAAATTCCCGGTTTTCGTGAGCGTACTGCTGCTGGCGGTTTGCGCATGGGCGCAACAGGATGCAGGGCAAGCCGGCCAGGCGCAACCGGCCGCAGCCCAGGCCGGCGCGCAAGCGGGCCAGGGGCAGGATACGATGAAAATCGAGCCCATGGAGCAGACGCCGGTGTTCCGCGTCAATGTGGTCTCGCGCACCACCAAGGCGGTCAACTACCGCCATCGCGGCGGCTCCACCAGCGTGGATTTTAAGGGTACCGACCTGATGCCGCTGGCCAAGGGCAAAGCCAAGGTGGACAGCAAATCGGGACGCTTGCAGATCAACGCCGAGCTCGAGCGCATGATGCCGGCGACCAAGTTCGGCCCGGAATACCTCACCTACGTGCTGTGGGCCATCACCCCGGAAGGCCGCCCGGTGAATCTGGGAGAGGTGCTGCTGGATAACGGCAGGGCCAAGCTGGAGGTGACCACCGACCTGCAGGCTTTCGGCATGATCGTGACCGCCGAGCCCTACTTCGCCGTGACCTATCCCAGCAACCTGGTGGTGGTGGAGAACATAGTCAAGTACCAGACCAAGGGCTGGGAAGAACCGATTGATGCCAAGTTCGACATGCTGGAGGGCGGTCAATACACCATTGACCTGAAAGCCGCCGACCTACCGGCCTCCAGCGCCGCTCCCAACACCCCCCTGGAACTTCTGGAAGCCCGCAACGCCGTGGCCATCGCCAAGGCCGCCGGGGCCGAGCAGTATGCCGGCGACAGCATGAGCAAGGCGGAAGACTTCCTGGCACGGGCCGAGGACTACCTCAAGCGCAAACAAGGGCTGACTCCGATCGGCACCGTGGCCCGTGGCGCCACCGAAATGTCGGAAGACGCGCGCGTGCTGACTCTTAAAACCAAGGAGCAGGAACGGGTAGCAGCAGAAAAACGCGCCTTGCAGGAGAAGACTGCCAAGGCGCAGGCTGAAGCCCAGGCGGAGGCCGAGCGCGCCGCCAAGGCCAAAGCCGACGCCGAAGAGCAGCAGCGGCTGCGGCAACAGGCAGAGGCCGACCGTCAGGCAGCGGAGAAAGCCAAAGCGGAAGCCGACCAGATGCGGCAGGAAGCGGAGGCGGCGCGTGCCGCCGCGTTGGCCGCACAGCAACAGGCCCAGGCCGACGCCGAAAAAGCCCGCCAGGCGGCCGACGAAGCTATCCGCCAGAAGGAAGAAGTTCGCCAGCGCCTGCTCAGCCAGCTCAATCAGGTGCTGGAAACCAAGGATACGCCCCGTGGGCTGGTGGTCAGCATGCCCGACGTGCTTTTCGCTACCAACCAGTACACCTTGAAGGAAGCGGCCCGGGAGAGCCTGGCCCGCATTGCCGGCATCATTCTGGCCTATCCCGACCTGCGGCTGGAAATTGAAGGCCACACCGACAGCACGGGCACCGAGGAATACACCCAGGTGCTCTCGGAAAAACGCGCGGGCACGGTACGCGATTACCTGGTGGACAAGGGCGTGAACATCAACACGGTGCTCGCGCGCGGGTTGGGTGAATCCAATCCGGTGGCGTCCAATGACAACGCGGCCGGCCGGAAGCTCAACCGCCGCGTGGAACTGATTGTTTCCGGCGAGGTGATCGGAACCAAGATCGGGGCCAACGCGCAAACGGTCAACGCCCCTAACGCGCAGCCTCCTGCGCCGCAAGCCCAGGCGCCGGCTGCGGTTGTTCCGCAGCAGTAAAGAGTTTGTTCGGCCGAAGAGGTGCGCGG
>DASVBI010000008.1:0-5400 GCA_036375915.1 Terriglobales bacterium
GTTTCCGGTTTACGATCCTTCGACCGAAGAGGTCATCGCCTACGCTCCCGACGCCAACGCCAAGGACGTGGACCGCGCAGTGAAAGCCGCGCGCGATGCATTTGATACCGGCGCCTGGCGCGGCACCACCGCCCAGGAACGCGGCCGCGTGCTGTTCCGCTTAGCGGAACGCGTGCGCAAGGAAGCCGCCATGCTGGCGGAACTGGAGTGCCGCAACACCGGCAAGCCCATCGTGGAAGCGGAATACGACATCGCCGATGTGGCTACCTGCTTCGAGTATTACGGCGGACTGGCTACCAAGGTGGTGGGCTACGTGAACCCGGTGCCCGATAACGCGCTTAGTCTATCCATGAAAGAACCGGTAGGCGTGGCTGGGCAGATCATTCCCTGGAATTATCCCTTGCTGATGGCGGCGTGGAAGCTGGCGCCGGCGCTGGCCGCAGGCTGCGCCTGTGTGCTCAAGCCGGCCGAGCAGACGCCGCTGACGGTGCTGGAAATGGCGAACTGGTTTGCCGACATCGGCCTGCCTCCCGGTGTGGTCAACATTGTCACCGGCTTCGGCGAAACCGCCGGCGCCCCCCTGGTCACGCACACCGGTGTGGACAAGATCGCCTTCACCGGCAGCGCGGCGGTGGGGAAGCTGATCGTGAAGATGGCCGCCGACACGGTGAAGCGGGTCACGCTGGAGCTGGGCGGCAAGTCGCCCAACATCTTTTTCGCCGACGCCGACTTCGAAGCCGCGATTGACGGCGCGCTGTTCGGGGTTTTCATCAACCAGGGCGAGGTTTGCTCCGCGGGCAGCCGCATCCTGGTGGAGAAAGCCATCTACTCGAAGTTCGTGGACGCCATGGCGGCGAAGGCAAAAACCATCCGCCTGGGGCCGCCCCTGGAACGCGAAACCAAGATGGGCCCGCTGGTCAGCAAAGAGCAATACGATCGTGTGCGCGGCTACCAGGAAGCGGGCAAGAAGGAGGCCAAGCTGGCGGCCGGCGGTGGGCGCCCGTCGAACATCGGCAAGGGCTACTACGTGGAGCCGACCATTTTTTATGATGTGAACAACAGCGCCAAAATCGCGCGCGAAGAGATTTTTGGGCCGGTGGCTGCGGTGATTCCTTTCAAGGACGAAGCCGAAGCCATGAAGATCGCCAACGACACGCCTTATGGCCTGGCGGCGGCGGTGTGGACGCGCGACATCTTCAAGGCCATGCGCGCGGTCAAAGCGCTGCGGGCGGGCATTGTGTGGGTGAACCACATGCAGCCCACTTACGTGGAAGCGCCCTGGGGGGGCTACAAGCAGTCGGGCTTCGGGCGCGAACTGGGGCCGTGGGGCATTGAGGAGTACCTGGAAACCAAGCAGGTCCACATCAACCTGAACGAACAGCCGATAGGATGGTACAGCTGAAATGGGGGCGATTCAGTTACGCACAGCAGTTCCGGGCCCGCGTTCGCGGGAACTGATGGGGCGGCGGGCGGAGGCGGTTCCGCGCGGCATCTACCTGGGGACGCCGGTCTATGTGGCGAAGGCCGAGGGCGCGGTGCTCGAAGATGTGGACGGTAACCGCTATCTCGATCTGGCCGGCGGCATTGGCTGTCTCAACGTGGGGCACCGCGCGCCGGGCGTGGTGCAGGCGATCCACTCGCAGGTGGACCGCCACATGCACACCTGCTTCCAGGTGCTGCCCTACGAGAGCTATGTTCGCCTGGCGGAACGCATGAATCAGGCGGCGCCGGGAAAGTTTCCCAAGAAGACTTTTTTCGTCAACAGCGGGGCGGAAGCGGTGGAGAATGCAGTCAAGGTGGCGCGCGCCTACACCCGGCGGCCGGCGATCATCGCGTTTGAGGATGCCTTCCACGGGCGCACCATGATGACCATGGCGCTGACCAGCAAGACGCATCCCTACAAGGCGGGTTTCGAGCCTTTTCCCGGCGATGTGTACCGCGTTCCCTTTGCGTACTGCTACCGTTGTTCCTATTCGCTGAAATATCCGGAGTGCGGGGTGTATTGCGCCCAGCACCTGGAGGACACCTTCAAGCGGGTGGTGGCAGCTGAATCGGTCGCGGCGGTCATTGCCGAGCCGGTGCTGGGGGAAGGCGGCTTCGTAAACCCGCCGCCGGAGTTCTTCCGCATCGTGGTGGAGATCTGCCGCAAGCACGGCATCCTGTTCATTGCTGACGAGGTGCAGAGCGGGTTTGGGCGCACGGGCGCGCTGTTCGCCTGCGAGCGCTACGGCATCGAGCCTGACCTGCTGGTCACCGCCAAGTCGCTGGGCGGCGGCCTGCCCTTGGGCGCGGTGACCGGCCGGTCAGAGATTATGGATGCTGCCGGCGAAGGCGGTCTAGGCGGCACCTTCGGCGGGAACCCCGTGTGTGTGGAAGCCGGGCTGGCGGTATTGGACGCATTCGAACAGGACGGTCTCTGCGCCCGCGCCAACCAGCTGGGCGAGCGCTTTGCCCAGCGCGCCCGCCGCTGGCAGCAGCAATGGCCGCAAATCGGCGAAGTGCGGGGCCTGGGCGGCATGCAGGCCATGGAACTGGTGCGCTCCCGCGAATCGCGAGAACCGGCGGCCAGCGAGACCAAGGAAATTGTGCGCTACTGTTATGAGCACGGCCTGATCCTGCTTTCGGCGGGCTCCTACGGCAACGTCATCCGCCTGCTCATGCCGCTGGTCATGACCGACGAGCAGCTTGAGGAGGCTCTGGCCGTGCTGGAAACGGCGCTGCAGGCAGTGTTACAGTCACGTGGGGTGGCCGTGCAGACGGTGTAAGCAGCTTCTGCGAGTGTTGCTAATTTCGCAGCGTGCTGTTCTTGGTGGAAAAGTAATTTGTTATGTCATTCCTGTTTTCGTGATACTGCACGCGAGATCCTTCGGACCCAGAGGTCCTCAGGATGACGCCTTCCTTCGGAAGGCGAGTCGCTCAAGCAACGTTTCTACCTGGCCTTGTAGAGGCGATTGAGAGTAGCCCGCCATTTCAGTGGCGGGAAGCTTCAGCCAATCAGATTCAAGCCCGTAGGGACGGCTGAACTGCTGGAAAAGAGAATCTATGAGCATCGCAGCGCCCACCCAAACCACGGTTCGCAACTACATCAACGGCCGGTGGCAAGCTTCCACATCCACCGAGCATCGGGACGTCATTAATCCCGCGAACAACGAAGTGCTGGGTCAAGTGCCGCTCTCGACGGCTGCGGAGGTGGACGCCGCGGTGCAGGCGGCAGCGCGCGCGTTTCCGGAATGGCGGCGCACCCCGCCGGAAGATCGCATCCAGTACCTGTTCAAGCTGAAAAATCTGCTGGAAGAACATGTTGACGACCTGGCGCGCACCATCACCCTGGAAAATGGCAAGACGGTGGGTGAGGCCAAGGGCGAGTTGCGGCGCGCCATTGAAAATGTAGAGGTGGCCTGCGGCATTCCCACCATGATGCAGGGCCGCATGCTGGAAGACGTGGCCCGCGGCATAGACGAGACCATGATCCGGCAGCCGCTGGGGGTGGTGGCGGCCATAGCCCCCTTCAATTTTCCTCTGATGATCCCGTTCTGGTTTCTGCCCTACGCGATTGCGTGCGGCAACACCTTTGTGCTCAAGCCTTCGGAGCGGGTGCCGCTCAGCAGCCAGCGGACGTTTGAAATGATGGAAGCGCTGGCATTGCCTCCCGGCGTGCTCAACCTGGTGAATGGCGGCAAGGAGGCGGTGGACGCGCTTCTGGACCATCCCACGGTGCGCGCCATCAGCTTTGTGGGCTCCACGCCGGTAGCGAGATACATCTACGCCCGCGGAGCGCAAGCCGGCAAGCGCCTGCAGTGCCAGGGCGGGGCCAAGAACCACGTCATCGTGCTTCCCGATGCCGATATGCAACAGGCCACGAACATTATCAGCGACAGCGCCTTTGGTTGCGCCGGTCAGCGCTGCCTGGCGGTCTCGGTCGCCGTTACCGTGGGCGAGGCGCAGAAAACCTTCCGCGAAGCCATTGCCGATAACGCCGCGTCGCTGCGCGTTGGCTTCGGCCTGGATTCGGGCGTGCAGATGGGACCGGTCATCACCAGGGACAGCAAGGCGCGAATCGAGTCGTTAATTGCCAAAGGAGCTGGTGAGGGCGCCAAGGTCCTGGTGGATGGGCGTAATCCGCGCATCGCAAAATTCGAATCCGGCAATTTTGTGCGCCCCACGGTGCTCGATGGAGTGCGCCAGGACAGCTCGCTGGCGGATACGGAAATCTTTGGCCCGGTGCTCAGTCTGGTGCCGGCCAACGATATTGACGAAGCGCTTGCTTTCCTGGCGCGCAGCCCGTACGGCAACCAGGCATCGCTGTTCACCTCCAGCGGCGCGGCGGCGCGCAAATTCCGTTATGAGGCGCCCGCCGGCAACATCGGCATCAACATCGGCGTGGCCGCGCCCATGGCCTATTTTGCCTTCAGCGGCTGGAAAGAGAGCTTCTTCGGCACCGTGCACGCCCAGGGCAATGACGCCATCGAGTTCTACACCGACAAAAAGATTGTGATCGAGCGCTGGGCTCGGGAACACAGCAGGAAGTTCTAAAACCGTTGACGGTTGACAGCTGACGGTCAATGGCTGGCGCGCGACCTGAAGCTGTTAGACCTTTGCAGGCGTTGGTTGTGCTGTCGGCCGTAGACCGTCGACCGGGGAGATCATGTCCAATACCATCCAGAAATATTCCGACTACGTTATTACCAGCTTCATGAAATCCGTTCAGCCCGTGGTTGTGGAGCGCGCTTCCGGCGCCACCGTGACCGACGTGAACGGGCGCGAGTACGTTGACTGCTTTGCCGGCATTAGCGTGGTCAACGCCGGCCACAATCATCCCAAAGTGGTCGCTGCCGCCAAGGCGCAGATGGATAAACTGGTGCACTGCGCGTCCTACATCTACCACTCGCAACCCACGGCCGACTTGGCGGAAAAGATGGCGCAGATCATGCCGCGCGGCCTGAGCAAGACCTTCTTCGGTAACGGGGGAGCGGAGGCTATTGAAGGCGCGCTCAAGCTGGCCCGGCTCTACACCGGCAAGCACGAATATCTTTCGTTGCAGATGAGCTTCCATGGCCGCAGCTGGGGCGCGCTCAGCGTAACCGGAAACTATGGCCGCAAGAAGCGCGGCGGCCCGTACGCGGCTGGTGTGGCCTTCCTGCCTGCTCCTTACCTGTTCCGCTCACCCTGGCGGGACAATGCCGATGAAGCCGTGCGCCACTGGGTGCAGACGCTGGATGACACCATCCGCTACAGCACCTCCCATGACGTGGCCGCCTTCATTGCCGAGCCGGTGATGGGCGAGGGTGGCATCATCGTGCCCCCGGCGAATTATTTTCGCGAAATCAAGAAGGTGCTGGACGCGCACAAGATTCTTTTCATAGCTGACGAGGTGCAGAGCGGCTTTGCCCGCACCGGCAA